>JADGON010000077.1 GCA_017882945.1 Acidimicrobiia bacterium
ACCGCGTGCGGCTGGCGCGTCGGCGGTGCCTGCCAGGTCGCGCAGATGAGTCCGGCCCACGCGAGGTAGGGGCCGAAGTGGCGCGCCCGAGCCGCTGCCTGTACGGCGAGCGCGGTGTACTTGCCGAGATCGGTCTCCACCGGATGGTCGAGGCAGTTGATCGCCGTCGATGCGTCGGAGTTGATCGTCGCACCGGGAGTCTCGCCCAGGTAGCTGCGTGTGATCGAGAGGATCGGTCCGCCGTCGCCACGTTCGGCCGCGCCCAGCGCGGCGGCGAGTGAGCTCCACCGCGACTGGCTGTAGAGCCGGCTGAACAACGCGGAGTACAGCTCGCTCACGCCGACGACACCACCGCCGGCATTCAGCGGCTGCGTACGGACTCGCTGCGTCAGCCGATCGAGCGCGTCGGCCAGCGGGATCCCGGGACGCCATGCGCAGCCGCTTCCACACGACGCGAAGAACGCATCGAGCTGTTGCTGGAACCCGACCGCCTGGGCCATCCAGAGCTCGAACGCGGGCAGTGCCGGGTCGATCACCCCGTCGAGCACGAGCGCGCGCACGCGGGTGGGGAACAGGTCCGCGTAGGTCGCGCCGAGGAGGGTGCCGTAGGAGATGCCCATGAACGTGAGGCGCTCGTCGCCGAGCGCCTTGCGCAGCTGCTCGAGGTCGCGCGCGACGTCGGTGGTCCCGATGAAGCTCAGCAGCGGTCCCGCCGCCCGCGCGCACGCCTGCGCGTAGGCGCGGTCGGCATTCACCAACGTGGTCTGGGCTGCCGGGGTGATGGGGACCGGATCGACCTTGTCCCCGGATCCGGCACCCCCCGAGTCGGTGCCGCCGGATCCGTTCCCGCCGTTGCAGTGCAAGCCTCCGCTGTTGCCCACGCCACGGGGATCCATCTCCACGACGTCGAAGCGTTGCTTCACCGTCGGGGTCAGGACGGCGAGGTCGCGGGTGAGCAGCTGGGTGCCGGCTTCACCCGGGCCACCGGGGTTGATCACGAGCGACCCGATGCGTTGCGCGGGATCCGATGCCCGCTGCCGGGCCAACGAGATCCCGATGGTGGCGTTCCGGGGGTGGGCGTAGTCGACCGGAACCGTCAGGGTGGCGCACTCCCTCGAGCCGCCGCACGGAGTCCACGCGAGGGGCGGGGGATCGGGTGCCGGCTCGGTGGTGGTCGTGGTCGGTGCGGGCGCCGACGTCGTCGTCGTGCGACGCGGCGCAGCTCGCGGCGACGAGCTCGAACCTCCCTCGCACGCCATCAGCGCTACGACGAGCAAGCCGATCGCGCTCACCCGCAGCCACTTCACCGCCCCGCAGGGTACCGGTCCGATGCCTACGAGATGCCGCAGCTGCAGCTGCTTCCGGGTCCTTCGGTCCGCAGCTCGCCCTGGGGCGTCTCGTCATCGGCGAGCACCGTGTAGACCTCCCACGGCGCGCCGTCGGGGTCATCGACCCACACCTTGTCCTGGACGGCGTAGCAGCAGGAGACGCCGTCCTCGGTCGCCGTCTCGAGCCCGGAGGCACTCAGCCGACCGGTGGCCTCGGCGACCTCGTCGGTGCCGGACACCTCGATGCCGAGATGGTTGAGGGTTCCGCCGGGGCGGTCTGCGTTCTCGAACAGCACGAGCTTGAGCGGGGGATCGGCGATCGCGAAGTTCGCGTAGCCGGGCCGGCGCTTGGCCGGCTCCGTTGCGAACAGCTTCGTGTAGAAGCCGACCGCGGCTTCGAGGTCGGAGACGTTGAGCGCGAGCTGCACACGGGCCATCGGGATCCTCCTGGTGCCCTCGGAAGGGCCTATACATTGATCAGCATCGATACCTTGCCATGAACATCGATGAGTGTCAATATGTGTTCGTGATGCAGTCTCCAAGCGCCGACGGGTCGTCGCGATGACGGCGACGGCACCGGTTCGGACCCCGCTGGGCGGGCCTGCGGCATGGATCGGCGAAGCGCTCGCGCGTTCGGGCGAATGGGTCCATGCGTTCACACCCGGCGAGATCGCCGAGCTCGAGGCGGCGCTCGCGCACGTCCTGCACCAGGGCCTGGCGCTCGAGGAGGTCCGGCGCGCGGACTTCCCCCTTCCGGCGCTGGGCGAGACGATCGACTCCTGGGCCGAAGCCCTCGACGGTGGCCGTGGCTTCGTGCTGGTGCGTGGACTCCCGGTCGACCGCCTGTCCGAGGAAGCCGCGAGCATCATCTACTGGGGAATCGGCCAACACCTCGGCGTTCCCGTCTCGCAGAACACCGACGGCGACCTGCTCGGCCATGTGCGCGACACGGGCGCGGATCCGGAGGATCCTTCGGTGCGCCTGTACAAGACCCGGGCGGCGCAGCCCTTCCACACGGATGGCTCGGACGTGGTCGGGTTGCTGTGCCTTCGCGGTGCGGCCCGCGGCGGTGCGTCGAGCATCGTCAGCTCGGTGACGGTGTTCAACGAAGTGGCACGGCGCCGGCCTGATCTCCTGGAGCTGTTCTTCGAGCCCTTCTACTTCGACCTGTACGAGCAGCAGGCGGCGGGGGAGAAGCCCTACCTGGCGATGCCGCTTGCCAGCTTCTTTGCCGGTCGGCTGTACACGATGTACATCCGCTTCTACATCGAGCGAGCCCAGCGTCACCCCGACGTGCCGCGACTCACATCCCGTCAGGTGCAGCTCTTGGATCTCATCGACGAGATCGCGCACTCGTCGCGCTTTCGTCTCGACATGGAGTTCCGCCCCGGCGACATGCAGTGGTTGTCGAACGCGGTCATCCTGCACGGCCGCACGGCCTACGAAGACGATCCGGCTGCACCACGCCACCTCCTCCGGCTCTGGCTGACGCTGCACCGGCACACCTCCACCGCGCCAGAAGGCTTTGGTGGCATTCCCGCTCAGGAGGACCGGTCATGAGTCCCACCCCTGCGAAGCGCACCGCGACGATCGATGGGGTCTGCTGTGCCCCGGTCATGCAGGCGCCACTGGGCGAGGCCGATGCCGAGGAGCTCGCGGCGGCGTTCAAGGTGCTCGCGGACCCGGTACGGCTCCGGCTCTTGAGCCTCATCGCGGCGCGCGACGGGGAGACGTGCGCGTGCGAGCTCGTCGGCGTGCTCGACCGATCGCAGCCGACGATCAGCCA
>JADGON010000009.1 GCA_017882945.1 Acidimicrobiia bacterium
GCATCGCGGGCATGCAGCACGTGGTAGTTGTCGACGAACTGCATGTCGCCGGGCTTCATCGTCATCGACACGTGGAACTCGGGATCCGCGCACATCGCGTCAACCCGGTTCATCGCTTCGCGCGCCGCGTCCGACGGTCGGGGCGCATCTTCGTGGCGACGTGAGGACTCGATGTAGGGCCGGATGTAGCGCACGAACAGCCGATCACCACATCGATTGAAGATCGGCATCGTGTACCAGGACTTCATTCCCGGAGCCTGCTCACCGCGCAGGTCGTACGGCATCGGCGCGTAGAGCTCGGCGGCCAGCTCCGGCTCGGTGCGTACGAGCTCGTTGTGAATGGTCACCGCGTTCGCTACGAGGCTCGCCCCTCCACCCGCGCCGGCGTCGAGGCAGAAGAGGCCGACGAGATCCGAGCCGTCGGAATGGAACGGGAACGCGATGCCACCGATCTCGTTGCCGCGCGCGGTCGGATCGTTGATCGCCCGTCCCTGGTCGGTCACGTCGCCGAGCAGGTGCCCCTTCGCGTTCTGCGGCCACGGACGACCGAGGTAGGTCCCGACGCCCCAGTAGATGGCCGACGCCCGCTCCTTGCTGTAGCGCTCGACCGGCACTCCGCGGATGAGGACGACGCCGGCGCCGTCGATGAGCTCGTTGGTCAGCACGGTGAGCTCCGAACCCAGCGCCGGCAGCGGGAACAGCTCGCGGGTGATGTCGAGGACGTCGTCGGTGTGGGCTTCGGCGTGAACCAGCGCCGCATCGAGCTCCTCGACGTGCGCATCCGTCAGCTGGAACACGTAACGGTCCCCGAGATCACCGCTGCGCCACTCGCACGCCGGCTCCAGCGGTACGAGATCCGACGGGTCGACGGTCGTGGTCGTATCGGTCGTGCTCATCAGGCTCCTCCAGGTCGGGGCGCAGGTTCCGGCGCAGGTTGCGGCCCGCGCACGAGGCGGCCGGGGAGCGGACCCTGCGCTTCACCATTCGAGTAGGTGACGTTGCCCGCAACGAGCGTCACGACGTACCCGTCTGCTGCTTGGACGAGCCGCCGACCGCCTGCCGGCAGGTCATGGCGCATCTCCGGGCGCCGAGCCGACAGGTGTTCGAAGTCGATCACGTTGATGTCCGCGCGGTATCCGGGCGCGATGACACCCCGGTCGAGCAGGCCGACCGCTCGCGCGGTGGCGCGGGTCTGGCGTTCGACGAGGAACGGGAGATCGAGACGGCCGTGGTCACGATCGCGACCCCAGAGCGCGAGCAGCGTCGTCGGGAAGCTCGCGTCGCAGATCGTGCTGACGTGCGCGCCGCCGTCACCGAGCCCGACGACGGTGTTCGGATGGGCCAACATCTCGCCCGCCGCGTCGAGGTTCCCGTCGCCGTAGTTCAGGAGCGGTACGTAGAGCAGTGCTCGGCCTTCGTCCTCGACGAGCAGGTCGTACGCGAGATCAAACGGATCACGACCCAGGCTTCTCGCGGCCGCGGCAATGCTCGACGCGGCATCAGGCTCGTAGTCGGGCGGGTCCTGGACCACGCTCATGCGGGCGAACGCCTGGAGCACCCGGCCGCCGAGCCGCTCGTTCGGACCCTGCGCGGCATCCGCGGCAAGCACTCGCGCCTTGAACGACGGGTCGCGCAGGATCTCGACCCGTTCCGCGAGCGGCAACGCCGCCACCTCGCGGTACACCGGGTTGGCCAGGAGCGGATGAAGGGTGCACTGCAATCCGAGCAGGAGCCCGACGGCGCGCGGCGCGACCTGCGCCGACATCACCACGCCGTCGGCATTCGCCGCAGCCAGCAGCTCGAGTTGGCGCCGCCAGCTGTCTCCACGGGTCTGCACGAGGGAGAACGACAGCGGACGCCCGGACTCCTCCGCCATGCGCCGGAAGATCGCGAACTCCGCGTCGGGATCAGTGAAGTCCGAGACGACCTGCAACACGCCTTGACCGGTCGCGCCGATGGCGTTCGCGATTCCGACGAGCTCATCGGCTTCGGCCGTCAGGGTCGGGGTCGGCTCGCCCCGGCTGGTCCGGTGGTTCAGCGTGCGCGACGTCGAGAAGCCGAGGGCACCCGCCTCGATCGCCTCACGCGCCAGCTTGGCCATCAGCTCGATGTCCTCGTGCGACGCAACCTCCCGGTTCGCCCCTCGCTCCCCCATCACGTGCAATCGCAACGCGCCGTGAGGCACCTGCACCGCGACATCGACGTCGAACGGACGGCCGTCGAGTGCGTCCATGAACTCGGGGAACGACTGCCAGCTCCAGGCGAGGCCCTCGTCGAGGACGGCGCCGGGGATGTCTTCCACGCCCTCCATCAGCTCGATCAGCCGGCCGTGATCGGCCGGGTGCACGGGCGCGAAGCCAACCCCGCAGTTCCCCGTCACCACCGTGGTGACGCCGTGCCATGACGACGGGATCATCCGCTCACCCCACGACGCCTGCCCGTCGTAGTGCGTGTGGATGTCGACGAAGCCCGGCGTGACCAGCAGCCCCGTGGCATCGATCGTCCGCGCCGCCGAGCCCCCCACCACACCCAATTCGGTGATGAGGCCGCCGTCGATCGCGACATCGGCCGTGCGGGCCGGCGCGCCGGTCCCGTCGATGACGGTGCCGCCCCGGATGATCAGCTCGTGGCGGCCCATGAGGCATCTCCTTCTCGGAGGGCAGGGAGCACTTCCCCGGTGATCAGCTGCTCCGCGATGCGGGCGTGGTCACGATCGGCACGGAAGCTGGGCCCGGTCATCACGAACCGGTCGATGCCGAGACCGGCCAGCGCGCGCAGACGATCGACACAGACCTCCGGCGACCCGACGACAGCGAAGCGGTCGACGAACTCGGCGTTCAGCGGCTCGGTGTGAGCGGCCGCGTTGCTCAGGTGCTCGTTGCTGTCGTAGCGCCGTCCGACTTCGGCGACCACCGCGCGATCGGGTTCGGCAAGGCCCGCGCCGGACGAGCCCGGCATCGACGAGAAATGCGCGAACGCGGCAACCGCTCCGCTGATGAGATCGCGCGCCGCATCGAGATCGGGATGGCACCCGACGTTGACGTACATGCCGAACGAGATCTCCGCGGGATCCCGGCCCGCGTCGACCGCGGCGGTGCGGGCGAGGTCGAGCGCCCACGCGACCCGATCGGGATCTGCACCGACCGCGAGCGTGACGCGCTCAGCGATTCCCGCCGCGAACGAGAGCACGCGCGGTCCCGATGCCACGACATCGAGCGGAACCTTGGCCTGCTTCGCCCGGTCCAACCACCGCAGCCGGCTCGGGTGGCCGTCACAGTCGATGGTGTCGTTGGCGAGGTAGGCCTGCACGTCGGTGACGAGCTCGGCGAAGCGGTCCACCTTCATCGGCTTCAGCCCGAGATGGAAGAGCGCGGTGTCGCCGCGGCCGATGCCGAGGACGAAGCGCCCGCCCGAGGTCTCCTGCACGGTGGCCGCGACGTTCGCGAGGGCCGCCGGGTGGCGGGTGAACGCGTTCGTCACTCCGGTCGCGAACCGCAGCCGCTCGGTCGCCGCGGCCGCGAGCGCGACGGCCACGAAGGGATCGCCCACCAGATTCTGCGAGTCGGTGAACGTGATGCCGTCCCAACCGACGCGCTCGGCCCGCTCGGCTTGCGCCACCACCGTCCCCGTCTCGGGAATGCGGACGGACCACAGCTCCATCTCGATGTTCCCCCTCCGGCGTGCCGGCCGCAGCACCGTCTGCGCACGCCTCGGGACCTACCTTACGGCGCTTCAGTCGTCGATCGCCCCGGAGGCCGACGTCCGGAAGTCGCGGCACACCGCGGGCGGTCTGAGTCGCCGGCTCTCAGCCCGTCAGACCGGTGAGGAGCGCCGAGCTCACCGGTCAGGGGGCGGCGGGGGTGATCGCCGGGTGCGCGTCTTCGCCGGTGACGAGCGGCGAACGGGACAGGCTGATCGTGCCCCCGATCATCACCACGACGGCCAGCACCGTGAGCGCGATCGGGATCGGGCCCGTCGCGCCGAGCGTCTCACCGAAGAGGGTCACCCCGATGATCGACGAGAGGACGGGGTTCGTCACCGCCAGCGCGGGCAACGATGCCGCGAGATGACCGGCCTGGAACGCGCTCTGGTTGAGCAGCAGCCCGGCGACCGACACAACCGCGAGCGCGTAGGTCTCCCACGCGCTGAGCACTCCCGAAACCCCGTGGGCGCCGAGGACGTCGACGACCGTCTTCGTGAGCGCCGCGGTGACCGCGTACGTTGCCCCCGTCGCGAGCGCGAGGCTGAGCGCGCGCACGTGGGGCTGCGCGCCGCGGGAGAGCACGATCGCGCCGACAGCGATGGCCCCACAGATCGCGAACACGATCGACCATTGCCAGATCGGTGCCTGCGACGAGCCACCGTGGGGCGAGCCGACGGTCACGAAGACCGCGATTCCGAGCGTCAGGGCAACCGCTGCGGTCCACTCTTGGCGCCGGGGCTTGCCCACCCCGCCGATCGCCGAGAGTGGCAGCGCGAACAAGAGGCCGCTCACGAGCAAGGGCTGCACGACGACGATCGATCCCACCGAGAGCGCCGCGGCCTCCATCACGTACGCGCCGATGTCCAGCACGATGCCCGCGAGCCAGAGCGGCCGCTTGACGAGCGCGAGCAGCAGCCCCGGGCGCAGCGAGAGCTCGGGTGCCTGCTCGGCCGCGACGTGGTGTTGCATGACGGACGCCAGCGCGTAGCAGAGCCCTGCTGCCAGGGCGAAGAGCACGACCATCGAGGTGGCTGCGGCCGCTACCGCGACGCGGCGATGCCGTGCTCACCGACGGGGCCGACGACCAGGCCGCGATCGGCAAAGCCCTTCCCGAGCAGGGGGAAGGAATCGAGCGTCGCCCGCCAGCACTCCGGCGCCGACGTGCAGTCGGAGTCGTGCAACAGGACCGTGCCGCCGTCGATGAAGCCCTCGAGCACGTCGTCCGCCACCGACGTTCCCGTCGCCTCCGCGCGCCAGTCCCGACCCCATGCGGTCCAGAGCACGACGCGCAGGTCGAGCTGACGGGCCGCGAGGAGACCACCGACCGAGAGCGTGCCGAACGGCGGCCGGTACCAGGTCGGTTGGACACCGGTCGCCGACGCGATCTCGTCAGTCGCGCGCTTGATGTCGTCGTGGGTCGTGCGCGGACCGAGTCGCAACAACGTGCGGTGCCGGTCCCCGTGCACCCCGACTTCGTGACCGGCCGCGGCGACCTCCGCGGCCAGGCCCGGGGCCTTCCTCACCATCTCGCCGAGCATGAAGAACGTCGCCCGCCAGCCCAGCTCGTCGAGTGCTTCGAGCACCGCCGGAGTCGAGCTCGGGTCGGGCCCGTCGTCGAACGTCAGCGCGACGTGACCACGCTCGCCGACCCCCGCCAACGAAGGCGCGAGGTGACGGCCGATCGAGGACAGTGCGATCAGGGACGGCGCGGTGTGCAACGCCGCGGCGCCGGCCACCCCGAGACCGATGCCGATCCCGAGCGGCGCGAGTCGCCTCGGGTTCACCGGAGCTGGGCCAGCGACGACACGGAGAGACCGGCGTGGTTCACGACCGCCGCGAAGTCCACCAGTGCCACCCGAAGCGACTCGGCGTCCCGGTCCCGGCCGTCGAGCACGTAGACCTTGCGCGCCTTCACCGAGTTCGGCACCTTCTCGGGCTTGAACACTGCATCGGGCTCCACCAGCCGCTGACCGCGCCGGTGGCACCACATCTGGTCGAAGGCATCGAGGCGGCGCTCGGGCACGAACTCATGGACCTTCTGGCCGGTTGCGGCGCGGATCAGGTCCGCGGTGCTCGCGACGTCGCTCTTCGCCCGGAGGTACCGGAACGGGCGACCCTTCCCCCAGCCGCCGTTCCCGATGTCGACGTGGTGGTCCGAAAGCCGCTCCAGCTCGGCGGCACCATGGCGCGCGACCTTCCCGTCGACGATCGCCGTGAGGCCCATGCCGTCGAGCTGGTGCTGGATGGCCGGGCTCTGCAGCTGCTCGCGGGTGAGGCGCACCCCGACGAAGACCTGGGTCTGCGCGCTCTTCGGCGCGCGGGCGACGCCCACCCCGAGCGCGGAGACTCCCTGCGCCCCGAGCGTGAGTCCGCCGTAGACGAGCATCAACGCGGCCGCGACTGCGACCGTGCGCCGTTGCGCCTTCGGGTCCCGGATCGGGACGACGACCTTCTCCCGGTCGCGATGCTCGGCGAGCTCGAGGACATCGACCTTCGCGTCGCCGGCGAACAGTGCCGCGGCGCGACCGACCTGTTCGTCACGCTCCCGGCCTGGCGCCGTCACCGCGGCGAGCGCGTCGCGCAGCTCGTCCTCGGAGCGCGCGTAGCGCGAGACCCCGATCTCCGCCATGCCCTCGGCGTTGTCCTTGCCGTGGCCGGCGATCGGCTTGAACGTGATGACGGGCAGCCCCACGGCAAACGCCTCGTTGGCGGTGAGCCCACCGGCGTTCTCGACCATCGCGTCACATGCGGCCATGAGCGCGGGCATCTCGTCGGTCCAGCCGATCACCGTGCCGAGCCCGAGCTCCTCGAGCGTCGACTTGAGCTGTTGATCGCGTCCGCACACGGTCACCGGGTGGTAGTCGCCGGCCCGGGCGATCGCCTCGACCGTGCCGAGCACGTCGCCGACACCCCATGACCCGGCGACCACCAGCACCGCTCGCTCGTCCGGTCCGATGCCGAAGCTCTGTCGGGTCGCGGCCCTCGCCGGGGCGGAGCTGTTCGAGAACTTGTCCGACACGAGCGGGCCTGACGCGCGAGCGTCCTTCCCACCTCGCTCCGAAGCCGTCTCGGCCGCGAACGGGCTCGTCGCGACGTGCGCGTCGATGTCAGGGTGAACCCAGAGCGGGTGCACGGCGAAGTCCGTGAGGAACGTCACCGCGGGCACCTTGAGCCAGCCCTTCTTGCGCATGTTGCCGAGCACCAGCGATGACAGCGGATAGGTCGAGACGACGACGTCCGCATCGCTCTTGCGGATCGCCTTTCGCAACCGGCGCCCGGCGACGAAGGTGTCGAGCCGGACGATGAATCCCCACGACGACGGCAGCTTGTACCAGAGCCGGTACGTCAGGTCGTAGGACCACGGTGCGAAGCGCAGCTGGAGCAGATAGCTCCACTTGATGAACCAGCCGATCCCGAACGGACAGCAGTCCAGGAAATCGACGATCTTCGCCTCGTGCCCTTCGGCTTCGAGGCGGCGTGCCAGCTCCCGCGCAGCGCCATCGTGCCCGGCGCCCATGGAAGCAGAGACGATCAGAATACGCCGCTGCATCGGGCCTCGATCGTAGTCCTCAGACCCATCAGATTCCCGTTTTCACGGTTCGCAGGTACCTTCGGTCGCGCATGGCTGTCCTGTTCGCGCTGCTCTCGGCCGTCGCGTTCGCCGTCGCCTCGGTGCTCCAACAGCGGGCCGCCCGCGATGTTCCCGAGGAGCACTCCATGCGCCCGGGCCTGATCTGGCGCCTCATCCGGCGCCCGATGTGGCTCGCGGGGACCGTCGCGGACTGGATCGGGTTCGGCTTCCAGGCCCTGGCGCTGGGGGTGGGCTCGCTCATCGTCGTCCAACCCCTGCTGTGCACCGGACTGCTCTTCGCCTTGCCGGTCGGAGCGGCCTGGCAGGGTCGCCGGCTCGCCCGGGTCGACTGGATCTCGGCAATCGCCTTGAGCGTCGGGCTCGGGGCATTCCTCGTCGTCGGCGCTCCCACCCACGGCAAGGACTTCGCATCGACCCACGCCTGGGTGGTGACCGCCCTCGTGCTCGGTCCCGTGATCCTGGGCTGCGTCCTCGCCGGCATGCGGACACGCAACACGGCGCGGGCGGTGCTGCTCGCGCTGGCGACCGCACTGCTCTACAGCGCCACCGCGGTCCTGACGAAGTCCGCGGTTACGGAGCTCGGCTCCGGCCTCGACACGTTCTTCACCAGCTGGGAGCCCTACGCCGGAGTCGCGGCCGGCGCGGTCGCGTTGCTCCTCAACCAATCCGCGTTCCAAGCCGGCGACCTCCAGGCGTCGCTCCCCACGCTGACCGCGGTCGAACCGATCGTCGGCTCGGTGCTGGGCTTCCTGATGCTCGACGAGCTCCTCACCGCGACCGGCGCGCTCGAGTGGACGGTGGTCGTCGTCGCCGCGTTGGTCATCGTCGTTGCCGTGGTCGCACTCTCCGTCTCCGCCGCCGGGAACGAGCACGCGGACGGGCGCCTCTCGACCGACCGAGACTGACGGCGCGGTGCACTTCTTGGATGCGCGGCAGTTGCGACGGAGCCTCCAAGACCTCGACATCCTCGGTGTCGACCTCGAGGCCGGCTAGCCGATCGTCTGGACGTCGAGGTCGCCGGCGGCGTGGCGGGCGCGCAAAACCTTCTTGTCGAACTTTCCGACGCTCGTCTTCGGCACCTCGTCGATGAAGCTCCACCGCTCGGGCAGCTGCCAGCGCGCGACGCTCCCACCGAGGAACTCGCAGAGCCCGACGGCGCCGACGTCCGATCCCGCCTTGAGCACGACGCACGCGAGCGGTCGTTCGCCCCACTTGTCGTCGGGCACGCCGACGACGCTGGCCTCGACGACATCGGGGTGGGCCATGAGCAGCCCTTCGAGCTCGACCGACGAGATCCACTCCCCGCCGGACTTGATGACGTCCTTCGCCCGGTCCGTGATCTGCACGTAGCCGTCCGGGCTGACCTGACCGACATCGCCCGTGCGCAGCCACCCGTCGTCGAACTTCTCGGGTGCCGGGTCCCGGTAGTAGGACGCGGTGATCCACGGGCCCCGCACCTCGATCTCGCCCACCGCCTCGTCGTCCCACGGGAGCGGTGTCCCCTCGTCGTCGACGATGCGCAGCTCGACGCCGCCGTAGACCCGGCCCGTGCGCGAGCGCCAGTCCATCTCTTCTGCGGTCCCCCACTCGACACCACGCGGCGGGTGGGCCACCGCGGCGAGCGGGCTGGTCTCGGTCATGCCCCAGGCCTGCACGATCCGCACCCCGTGCCGGCTCTCGAAGGCCTCCATGAGGCTCCGCGGGACGGCGGAGCCGCCGCACACGATCATGCGGAAGGACGAGAGGTCGATCGGGTTGTCCTCGGAGTAGCGCAGGACATCGGCCCAGATCGTCGGGACTGCACCCGAGAACGTCGGACGCTCCTGCGCGATGAACTTCATGAGCGGCTCCGCTTGCAGGAACCGTCCGGGCATCAGGAAGTCCGCGCCGACGAGCCAGCCCGCGTACGGAAGCCCCCAGGCGTTGGCGTGGAACATCGGGACGATCGGCAGGATGCGGTCAGCCTCGGTGATCGCGAGCGAGTTCGCCGCGGTCACCGCGAACGAGTGCAGCCACGTCGACCGGTGGGAGTACACGACACCCTTGGGGTTGCCGGTCGTGCCGCTCGTGTAGCACATGGCCGCGGCGGAGTGCTCTTCCACGTCGGGCCAGTCGAAGCCGGGGGTCTCCGCGGCGAGCAGGTCTTCGTATCCGACGATCTGCGCGTCCGTCGCTTCGGCGAGCGCGCCCGCGTCGCCGGTGCCCGTGACGACGAAGGTCTTCACCGTCTCCAGGTCGGGCGCGACCTTGGCCAGCAGCGGGACCAGCGAGTCATCGACGATCACGACCTCGTCCGCGGCATGGTTGATGACGTACGTGAGCAGCTCGGGGAACAGCCGGATGTTCAGCGTGTGGAGCACCGCACCCATGCTCGGGATCGCGAGGTACGCCTCGAGATGCTCCTGGTTGTTCCAGCAGAACGTGCCGACCCGGGTGCCGGGCCCCACACCGAGCCGGTCCAGCGCGGCCGCGAGCTGCTCCACCCGGTCTGCCACCTCGGCGTAGGTCGACCGGCGCGAGGTCTCGCCCTCGAACGTCACGACCTCGCTGTTCGCATACACCGAACGGCCGTGGCGAAAGATCATCCCGATCGTGAGCGGGAAGTCCTGCATCGTGCTCTCAAGCATCGGTTCCCCCCGTTGCTGTCATGACGTTCGGCGCGAGCGTAGGGCTTAGTCTCACGGCGTGACCGATGTGCCCGATCCGTCGTCCGAGGGAGCATCCCGGCGTCCCGACGAGGAGCCGGCGGGCCGGATCGCCTCGGCGCGCGCCGGGCTCACCAAGGCGCAGGCCCGGGCACAGGCGCAGTACGAGCGGTTGCAGGCGTCGCGCGAGTCCAATCATCTGGTTGACGCCGGGTTCCACATCTACGAGCGGGACCTGAGCGCAGGAGGAGGGGTGCTGGCCGGTGCGCTGGCATTCCGTCTCTTCCTGTTCGCGGTTCCGTACGTGTTCGTTGTGATCACCCTCTTCGGATCAGCCGCCGACCTGCAGAACGAATCCGGCCAGTCCGCCGCAAGGACGGCCGGGCTCACCGGGCTGATCGGCAAAGCCATCGCCGACGCACAACGTCAGACGAGCAGCACCAAGATCATCAGCATCTTCGTCGGGCTGTTCGCGCTCTTCCTCGCGGCGCGCGCGGTCGTCAAGACCCTGCGAGCCGTGCATGCGCTGGCCTGGCGAGTGCCGTTGACCCGGCTCGGCAACTCGACGCGCGCGGCCGCGCTCTTCATCGCGTTCATCTTCGGGACATCACTGGTCACGACGGGCATCGGCAAGGTCCGCTCCGACCACCCGGCGATCGGGCTCATCCTCGGTATCGCCTCGGTCGTGGTCTGGAGCGGCGCGTGGCTCTGGATCTCGTGGTTGCTCCCACACGCGAAGGACGTTCCCTGGACCGCGCTGGTGCCGGGCGCGTTCCTCTTCGGACTCGTCGTGTGGGTGATGCACCTGCTCACGGTCTTCTACTTCGCGCGCAAGGTCTCGCACGCGTCCGACACGTACGGCGCGATCGGGTCCGCGATCGGGATCCTGCTGGCGCTGTACCTCATCGGGCGGGCGATGTCCGCCTCCGCCGTGCTCAACGCCACCCTCTGGGAACGCAAGCAGACGCGCTGAGCTGCGCCTCTTCGGGTGCGAAGGCTCAGACGCCGACGATCGCGCCGGCGATCATGCCGAGGATGAGCAGGCCGCCGGCGCGTCGCGTCAGCAGGAAGGCATGGGGCGCGAACCAGAGCGGCCACACCGGGTTCGGCATCGGCGACTCCGCGGGCTTCGGCTGCCCGAAGACGTTCCAGACCTTCACCAGCAGTGGGAACGACGCGAACACGAGCAGCGTGAAGATCGGCAGGATGTCGGCGATGACGAGCGCGCCAACGAGCAGGTAGAACGCGAGGAACATCCCACGGGTGACGTCACGCGCCACCTTGTCGCCGAGGATCACGGGCAGCGTGTGCGTCCCCGCGGGACCGTCCCACGGTGCCTTGTCGATGTGCTTGCCCATGAGCACGGTGGTGCAGAGGACCGCGTACGGAAGCGACGCGAGCAGGACCGCGGCAGGGATCGTTCCCGTCGCCGCGTAGTAGACGCCGCCGACCATGAGCGGACCCCACACCGCGATGACGGTCGGCTCACCGAGCCCGTGCTTCTTCAGGCGTAGTGGTGGCGCGGTGTACGCCGCGGACAGGAAGAAGCCGCCGAGCGCGAACGCCACGATCGGCCAGCCCCGCTCCGCGGTGAGGAAGATCATGATCGCGAGGCAGAGCACGTTGACGGCGAGCGCGTACATCGCGAGCCGCTTGCGAGTGACGACGCCCGAGATCACCGGGTGCGGCGAGTACAGGTTGCGCGGGTAGTCCGCGGTGTCCGTGCCGACCTCGAGGTCGAACAGGTCGTTCATGATGTTGTTCGCCATGTGCGCGAGCACGAGCCCGAGGGCGGCGAGCGTGAAGTACAGCCAGTTCACGCTGGCGTCTCGATAGACCGCGAGCAGTCCGCCGAGTCCAGCGGCGACGAGCGTCATGGGCAGCACGCCCGCTCGGGTCAGCCAGAGCCACTTCGAGATGGGGTCGAGCTCACCCTTCGGTGGGTTCGTCGTGGCCAGCACGTACAGCCAGCGCTTGGGGAGTGACTGCTTCCGGGTGCCCGGCTCGGTGGTCTTCGCCATGGGCTGGAGCGTAGGACGACACGGCGCGCGAGCGCAGCCCGGAGCCCCTTCGCGACGATTCGCGCTTTCCTCGGCGATTCTGTGGTCTCCCTGCGCTTTCGGTGAGTGCCCGACAGAAATGCGAAGGACAGAAGCGCATCGAGGCCAAGATCGTGAGGTCTTGCGCGACCCCGCTGCTCGCTTGCCCCACCCGCCGGTGAGCCGGTCAGGGTGCCTTCATGACCGCGAGGCGGGCTCGGTGCGAGAGGAGGGACCAACGCGACATCGACGACAGCGCGGAGCCGATGGACGCGAACGATCCGGCCGACAGGATCGAGCACGCGGAACCGACCGATCCGATCGACATGAACGAGCCGACGGATCCGATCGAGAGCACAGAGCCCTTCGACCCGATGGAGAGGAACGAGTCCACCGAGCACAGCGACCACCGCGAGGTCGACGTCGCCTCGATCATCTCGAGAGTCTCGCGCATGGTCACGATCACACGCAGTGCTGCGTCCTTGACCGCGACGCCCACGCTCAGAGCCCGGGCGATCAGCACGAAGCCGATGAAGGCGAGTCCGTTGACCAAGAGGTAGGACGGCCCGGGTCGTCCCCTTGCGCCCCCACCGCTGACATGCCGCACTCTCAGAGGGGACTTGAACCGGAGTGGGGGGGTAGGGCATGCGCACACGCATCGGGGTCGCGTTCGTCGTGGCCGCGCTCGGGCTGGGAAGCACATTGATCGCCGTTGGACCGGCCGGTGCCGCCGGTGCGCATACGGTCACGGTGACACCCAGTACCGGACTCGTCGACGGCCAGACGGTCACCGTGTCAGGCACCGGGTTCGTCGAGACACCGATCATCAACGACTGGTCCGTGAGCCTGTGCGACTCGGCGATCCTGTCCGAGCCCATCACCCTCCAGAACGCGCTCCATGACTGCGACGCGACGACGCAGCCGTTCGTCTTCACCCATGCCGACGCGGCCGGGAACCTCAGCACACCGTTCGCGGTGCGCAAGAGCTTCACCACGAGCGGCAACCTGCCCGTCACCTGCGGTCAGGCTCCGAACGATTGCGCAATCCTCGTCTCCCAGCTCACCGGCTCGGACCTGACTGGCGCGGCTGCGCCGATCTCCTTTGGCACGCCGGTCCGAACGCTTGCGGATTGCATCCGCGAGTTCCTGGGGGACCACAACCACGGACCGAAGGCCCGCTTCCACCGTCTCCTGGTGTGCGTGTTCGCGGTGCTGTCTCAGCACCGACCTCACTAGCCGGCTCAGTCCAGGCCGGTGCGGCGTTCGGTCAACCGCCGTAGTTCATCCGGGTGTCTTCCATCCTCAACACCGGGGTGTCCTCGTCCTTGAAGAAGCCGATGTCGACGACCTCGCCGACGAAGAACGTGTGGTTCCCCGCCGTCAGGCGCTCGCGCAGCTCGCAGTCGATGTAGGCAACGGCCTGGGAGAGGATCGGGGCGCCGGTGACCTTCTCGAGGTACGGGAACCCGTTGAGCGTCTTCGCCGCGAGGTCGACGTCGACGGGCTTGCTGAACTTCCGCACGATCGCCCGGTCTTCCTGATCGATCAGGCAGAGGCTGAAGCACCCACCGGCTTCGATCAGCTCGTGGGTCAAGGCCGTCTGCTCGATGCCCACACCGATCCACTTCGGGTCGAAGCTGACCTGGGTGACCCAGTTCAACGTCATCGCGTTGCGGCGCGCAGCCCGGTCCGTACTGCCCAGGACGTAGAGCCCGTACGGCATCTTCCAGAGGACGCGCCGGCGCAACCGGTCGTACTCGTCGTGCTGCTCGTCGGTCTCGATCCCGGGCGGGTAGGGCCCGATCGGTCCACTGCCACCCGGTTCAGCCATGGGTTCGAGGGTACTTCTGCCACAACGGGATTCCCCGAGCGGGCAGCGCGCGCCGGTCGACAGCCGTACGGCTACCGCGAGTACAGCGCGCGCGACAGCGAAGGCGCGTTGTGGTCCTTCGTGAAGCCGCTTTACTGACCAATCCCGGAGTTTGGCGGGATGGCCGACTGGTCCACGATCTCGGCGCTCGCGACGGCCGGGGGGAACGCTCGTGCTCGCTTCGCCGTCATCGCGGTCGGCGACTCGGGCTGGCTGAGCTCGGTGCCGCGCCACTGGAACATCGACCGCGCCGACCCACGGTGACGCGAGCCGGCACCGCCGATACAACCGCGACCAGGTGCAACTAGGCGCGCAGCTTGAACATCGCTCCCGTCGGGTCGGCGGCCGTCGCGAGACGTCCGTAGGGAGTGTCCTCGGCGGCCATGACGGTGGAGCCGCCGAGCTTGCCGATCGCCGCGAGCGTCTTGTCCGCGTCCTCCACCCCGAAATAGATCCACCAGTTCGCCCGCTCGCCGTCCGGGAGGAATGCGGTCGCGTCCATGACGCCGGCGAGCTGCTCGTCGCCGTCATTGAGCGTCGTGTACCGGAACTCGGGGACATCGCTCATGACGGCGGTATCCCACATGAAGACATCTTCGTAGAAGCTGACGGACGCGTCGTAGTCACGCGTGTGCAGCTCGAAGTAGTTGGGCGTTCCCGGCTCGCCGTAGATGCCGAACCCCTGGTGCTCGCCGGGCTGCCAGATGCCGACGGGGGCGCCACCCGGGTCTGCGACCATTGCCATGGTGCCGAGGGCCAGGACCTGCATGGGAGGGATCGCCATCTGACCGCCGTGCGCGGTCGCGGCGTCGACGGTCGCTTGCGCGTCGTCGGTCGCGAGGTACACGGTCCAACGATCCGGCTGTCCGTGGGAGCCGTCGTTGAACATGGAACCCGCGACAGGTACCCCGTCCTGGTGGAAGTTCTTGTAGCCGCCGTACTCCGGGCCCGGGTCGTCCACGGTCCAGCCGAACAGCGCGCCGTAGAACGCCTGGCTCTTCTCGGGGTCGGAAGTGAAGTGATCGATCCAGCAGGGTGCGCCGATCGGGGCGACGTCACGCTTCGGCATGTGAGGCTCCTTCGCAGAGGTACGTCAATGGTGGATGCTTGGACGATCCGGCGACCGCGAACTCATCGGTGACCGTCACATCTCGTGCGACCGATGAGTCTCGGAGTACCACCCGGTCTGAACGGGTAGGAGAACCACGACCCAGGAGAGACCCATGAGCCTTCCCCAGATCGTCTCACCCGAAGCTTGGCGAACGGCACGCGTGCAGCTCCTTGCGGAAGAGAAGGCGATGACGCGGGCGCGCGATGCACTCGTCACGAAGCGCAGAGAGCTTCCGATGGTGGAGATCACGAAGGACTACACGTTCGAAGGTCCGGACGGCAGGGCCAGTCTGCTCGACCTGTTCGAAGGCCGCCGCCAGCTCATCGTCGGCCATTTCATGTTCAACCCGAGCTGGGACGAGGGCTGCCCGAGCTGCACCGCGGGCGCCGACGAGATCGCGCCCGGTCTCCTCGAGCACCTCCACTCTCGCGACACGTCGTTCACCTACGTCTCGCGCGCGCCGATCGCGAA
>JADGON010000078.1 GCA_017882945.1 Acidimicrobiia bacterium
CCTCTTCCATCGTCGCGGTGAAGTCGTAGTCGACGAGGTGCGGGAAGTAGCGCTCGAGCAGTTGAGTCTTCGCGAACGCGGTCCACGACGGAACGAGCGCGTTGCCCTTCTTCCAGACGTAGCCGCGCTCGTTCGTGATCGTGTTGATGATCGACGCGTACGTGGACGGTCGTCCGATCGCGCGGTCTTCCAGCTCCTTGACCAGGCTGGCTTCGGTGTAGCGAGCCGGCGGCTGGGTCGAATGCCCGGCCGCCTGGATCCCTTCGCAGGCAACACCCTCGCCCTGGCCGACCGCCGGGAGGTTGGCCTCACCGTCTTCGGTCTCGGGCTCCTCACTGACGTCCACGTACGCCATGCGGAAGCCGAGGAACTCGAACGTGCGGCCCGACGCGCGGAAGATCGCCTGCTCCCCCTCGCTCGACGTGCCCGCCAGGCGCAAGGTGAGGCTGCGGCCGCGGGCGTCGGGCATCTGGCTCGCAACCGTGCGCATCCAGATCATCTCGTAGAGCGCCTGCTCGTCGCGGTTGAGCTCGCCACGCACCTGCTCCGGCGTGCGGAACCGTGCGCCGGACGGGCGGATCGCCTCGTGCGCCTCCTGTGCGTTCTTGATCTTGTTGGCGTACGTGCGAGGTGCCGGAGGCAGGTACGCCTGCCCGAACCGCTCGACGATCTGTGCCCTCGCCGCGTCGACCGCCTGCTCGGAGAGCTTCACGGAGTCCGTACGCATGTAGGTGATGTACCCACGCTCGTACAGACCCTGCGCGACGGACATGGTGCGGCTCGCACTGAAGCGCAGCTTGTTGCCCGCTTCCTGCTGCATCGTCGTCGTCTTGAACGGCGCCTTCGGTCGCTCGGTGAACGGCTTCGACTCGGCCGACGCGACGGTGTAGCCCACCTCGCGGAGACGGGTCGCGAGCGCGCCGGCATCGGCCTCGCGCAGATGTACCGCGCCGGATCCGTCGGAGAGCGCGCCGGTCGCGGGATCGAAGTCGCGGCTCGTCGCGACGCGGTGCCCGTCGAGCTCGACGAGGCGCGCGCCGAATGTGATGCCGCGAGCGGTGAACCGACCGTCGAGGTCCCAGTAGTCGGCCGCGCGAAATGCCATCCGCTCGCGCTCGCGCTCCACCACGAGTCGCGTCGCGACGCTCTGCACTCGCCCCGCGGAACGCGCGCCACCCACCCGGCGCCAGAGCACCGGCGAGACCTCGTAGCCCACGAGCCGGTCGAGCACGCGCCGGCCTTCCTGCGCCTCGACCAGCTTCATGTCGAGCTCGCGCGGATGGGCGATCGCCGCTTCGATCGCCTCCTCGGTGATCTCGTGGAACACCATGCGCTTGACCGGGAACCCGGCCTTGGGCTTGAGCACCTCGAGGAGGTGCCACGCGATGGCTTCCCCCTCGCGATCCTCGTCCGTCGCGAGATAGAGCTCGTCGGCGTCCTTGAGCGCGCGACGCAGGTTGCCGACCACCTTCGTCTTCTCCGGTGAGATCACATACTCGGGCTGGAAGTGGTTCTGCACGTCGATGGCCAGGCCCTTGCGCGGCAGGTCGCGAATGTGCCCGACGCTGGCCATGACGGTGTAGTCGCGGCCCAGGAATCGGCCGATCGTGTCGGCCTTGGTCTTGGACTCGACGATGACGAGAGGTTTGGGCACGAGACTCGATTTCGGCTGGACGTCGGGGCGACCGTAGCCCCACCCCGTATTTCCGTAGTGACACGCGGCCGCCGACCGTGTCAAACCCGCCGGATCCGGATTGGCAAAATGCCCCGTCTAACCTGTCCCGATGGTCCTGGCCGGCGTCACCGACGCAATCGACCCGCAGCAGATCCTGCGGTCCTTCGGGACGATCGGGCTGTTCGCGATCATCTTCGCCGAATCCGGCCTCTTGTTCGGCTTCTTCCTGCCCGGCGACTCGCTCCTCTTCACCGCCGGGCTGTTCGCCGCGAAGGGTGACCTGAACCTCGCGGTGATCCTCGTGGGGTGCTTTGCCGCCGCCGTGCTGGGTGACCAGGTGGGCTACGCGTTCGGCAAGAAGGTCGGTCCGTCCATCTTCCGCCGCGAGAACTCGAGGCTCTTCAAACAGGAGTACGTCCAGCGGGCCGACGAGTTCTTCGAGAGCCACGGGGCGAAGACGATCCTGCTGGCACGCTTCGTACCTGTCGTGCGGACGTTCGTACCGATCCTCGCCGGGGTCGGCAAGATGCGGTACCGGACGTTCCTCGTCTACAACCTCATCGGCGGCTTGGTCTGGGCGGTCGGAGTGACGACGCTCGGATACCTGCTCGGAGACCAGATCGGCGCGGACAACATCGACAAGTACCTGCTGCCGATCATCGCGGTCGTCATCTTCGTCTCGGTGCTTCCCGCCGTGTTCGAGGTGCTCAAGCACCGCCGCAAGGCGAAGGCCCAGGCACTCTCCGTCGCGGAGGCCGAGCAAGTCGCCGAGCGCCTGCACGAAGCGATCGACGAGTAGCCCGACTCAGTCGACATCCCCTCCGGGCTCGAAGCGGTACCCCATGCCCGGCTCGGTGAAGAAGTAGCGCGGCCGTCCCGGCTCCGGCTCGAGCTTCCTTCGCACCTGGGCCATGAACACCCGCAAGTAGTTCGTCTCGGTCTCGTAGGCCGGACCCCAGACCTCCTGGAGCAGCTGCTTCTGCGCGACGAGCTTCCCCGAGTGGCGGACCAGCACCTCGACGATCTGCCATTCGGTCGGGGTGAGGCGGACCTCGGTGCCCGCGGCGTTGACGACCCGCTTGGCCGAGAGGTCGATGGTGAAGTCCTTCGTGGAGACCAGCGCCTCCTCTTCGGCCGGCGCGGCCCGCCGTAGCGCAGCCCGGAGGCGTGCGAGCAGCTCGTCCATCCCGAATGGCTTGGTGACGAAGTCATCCGCGCCGGCGTCCAGGGCCGCGACCTTGTCAGCCTCCGCCTCGCGCACCGAGAGGACGATGACCGGCACCTGGCTCCAGCCCCGAAGCCCGTGGATCACTTCGACACCGTCGATGCCGGGGAGGCCAAGATCGAGCACCACCACGTCGGGGTGATGGTGCGCGGCCAGCTCGAGCGCCCGCTCCCCCGTCTCCGCGAGGTCCACGGTGTATCCACGAGCACGAAGGTTGATGCCCAGCGCACGCCTGATCTGCGGTTCGTCGTCGACGACGAGAACCCGGCTCACCGGCCGACCGCCGGCAGGCTCACGACCATCGTGACACCCCCGCCGGGAGTGTCTTCGACGACGATCTCTCCACCCATCGCGTCGATGAATCCTCGTGCTACGGCGAGGCCGAGACCGACGCCCGTCCCGTTGCTCGGGTTGTCGCCGAGCCGCTGGAACGGCTGGAAGATGAGCGCGCGTTGGTCGACCGGGATCCCCGGTCCGTGATCGATCACTCGAAGGTCCACGCGACCCGCCACCGCGCCCGCCTCGACGCGCACGCACTGTCCCTCCGGCGACCACGCGCGCGCGTTGTCGACGATGTTCGCCACCGCGCGTTCGAGCAGCGGCGCGTCGGCATTGACACGGGGAAGAGTCTCCGGGAGGTCGAGCACGACTTGGACCGGCCGATCGGGGAGCCCGTCGAGCGCTCGTGGCACGACCTCCTCGAGCCCGACGTCACGCATCACGAGCTGCATCGCACCGGTCTGCAGCCGGCTCATGTCGAGCAAGTTCCCGACGAGCGAGTTGAGTCGATCCGTCTCCTCGTCGATCGTCTCCAGGAACTCGCGGGTCGCTTCGGCCGTCCACGCGACGTCGCGCTGCAGCAGGCTTGTGACTGACGCCTTGATCGAGGCGAGCGGTGTACGGAGATCGTGTGAGACCGCGGCAAGCAGAGCAGTCCGCAGCTCGTTCCCTTCGGCGAGCTCCGTCGCGGCGGCAACGTCCGCACGCAGGCGACGCCGCTCGACGGCGACCTGCACCTGTGCTGCGAACGCGCGCAGGACCTCGAGATCTTCGTCCGAGAGCGCGGGCCCGACCACAACGAGCGACTCGAGTGGGCCGATCGCCACCGAGAAGGCGCCCTCTTCCGGTCGCGTGGGCACCGGTTCGCCCGCGACGGCCTCGATCGCCCATCCGCCTTCCGGGAGCTCGCGCAGCACCGCCACCGCGTCGGCCGCGAACGCAGCCCGGAGCTGGGCCACGAGCGGGGGAAGCGGGTCCTCGGCGGTCACCAGCGTCCCGCCCAATGCAGCCAGGGTCTCTGCCTCCGCTCGAGCCCGGGCCGCGTCTGCCGTCCGCCGGCTCGCGATGCTGACCAGCCAGCTCACCACCGCGGCGACGACGAGGAACACGCAGAGCGCGAGAAGGTTCTCCCCCTCCGCGATCGTGAACTTGTGGATCGGGGGGGTGAAGTAGAAGTTCGCGAGCAGTGATCCGCTGACTGCCGCCAGGAGCGCGGGAAGCAGTCCGCCGATCGCCGCGACCACGACGACCAGTAGGAGAAAGAGCAGCAGCACGCTGGAAAGTCCGAAGCCCTCGCGCCCGACGGTGAGAATCACGGCGAGCAGCGGCGGACCGAGGATCGCCAGCAGCCATCCGACGAGCTGACGGCGGCGCGAGAGACGGTTCCGGCGGTGCGGACGCCGCATCGCGATCGCCACATGCCGATCGGCCGGCTCGGTCGAGATCACGTGCACATCGATCGATCCCGATGCTCGCAGCACGCCGTTGATCACCGACCCACGCGTGAATTCGCTCCAGCGCGACCGATGACTCGCGCCCATCACGAGCTGGCTTGCGTTCTCCGCTCGGGCGAAACCGACGAGGGCCTCGGCGACGTCGCCCCCGCTCACTTCGCGGTACTGACCGCCGAGCTCCGTGAGCAGGCGCCGGAGCTCGCCGAGCCGCTCGCCGGACGGGCCGGCAAGCCCGTCCGCCGGCCGCACGTGCACACCGAGCAGCTCACCGCGAGTGCGCATCGCCATTCGAGCCGCGCGGCGCAGCACGTCCTCACCGCCGGGTGCACCTGTGATCGCGACCACAACCCGCTCCCGCGTCTCCCAGGTCCCCGAGATGTCGTGGAGCTCGCGATAGGCCTCGAGTGCCTCGTCCACGCGGTCGGCCACCCACATCAGCGCCAGCTCTCGGAGCGCCCCGAGGTTCCCCTCGCGGAAGTAGTTCGCCAGCGCGGCGTCGACCTTCTCGGGCGCGTAGATGTTGCCGTGCGCCATCCGGCGTCGCAGCGCCTCAGGGGTCTGGTCGATGAGCTCGACCTGGTCTGCGGCGCGCACCACCGCATCCGGGATCGTCTCACCTTGCGTGATGCCGGTGATCGCCTCGACAACGTCGTTCATCGACTCGAGATGCTGGATGTTGACGGTCGAGATCACGTCGATGCCGCCCTCCAGAAGCTCGTCGACGTCCTGCCAGCGCTTCTCGTTCCTGGACCCGGGCACGTTCGTGTGCGCGAGCTCGTCGACCAACGCGACTTTCGGCTTCCGGGCCAGGACCGCATCGAGGTCCATCTCTTCGAACGACGTCCCCCGATACTCCATGCGGCACCGGGGAACGACCTCGAGCCCGCCGATCTGCTCGAACGTGTTGACCCGACCGTGGGTCTCGACGAACCCGACGACGACATCAGTGCCGCGTGACAGGCGACGTCGACCCTCGTTGAGCATCGCGAACGTCTTGCCGACGCCGGGAGCCGCTCCGAGGTAGATGCGGAGCTTCCCGCGAGCCATCGAGTCAGCCTACGGTCACTGGGCCTGGTCCAGCGCCACGTTCAGCTCGAGCACGTTGACCCCCGGCTCGCCGAGGAAGCCCAAGGAGCGGCCGTCCGTGTTCTCGTCGATGAGCTTGTTGACCTGCGCCACCGGCATCCGCCGCACTCGCGCCACGCGGTGCGCCTGGATGCGCGCGTTCGCGATGGAGATGTGAGGGTCCAATCCCGATGCGGATGCCGTCACGGCGTCGCCCGGCACCTTGGCGTCCTTCGCGAGCCCGTTCTCCTTGCGGTAGTCGGCGACGCGTTGCTTCACCGCAGCGAGGAGATCCGGGTTGGTCGGGCCCCAGTTCGACCCGGAGCTGATGTCCTGGCTCAGGTCCTTCGGGTCGTTCGGAACGGTCTTCTTGGGGTCCTTGGGGTCCGTCGCGTCGGATCCGGTGGCCGCCGCGCCGGCAGCACTCGGACGCCCGTGGAAGTACTTGGCCTTCGTGAACGTCTGGCCGAGCAGCTTCGACCCGACGACCTTCCCGTTCACCTTGAGCTGCGAGCC
>JADGON010000381.1 GCA_017882945.1 Acidimicrobiia bacterium
AGCTGGACCGCATCGTGCGCGAGGGCGCGATCCTCGCGACCAACACCTCCACGCTGCCGGTCGTCGAGATGGCGATGGAGACGGGACGACCCGACCTCGTCTGCGGCATCCACTTCTTCAACCCCGCACCGATGATGCCCCTCGTCGAAGTGGTCCGGGCGATCACGACGAGCGACGAGACGGTCGCCGCGGCGCGCGCTTTCGCCGACACGTGCGGCAAGAACCCGGTCGAGGTGCGGGACCAGGCCGGCTTCATCGTGAACGCGCTGCTGTTCCCGTACCTCAACAACGCGGTGAAGCTGCTCGACTCCGGTGTCGCCACTCGTGACGACATCGATGCGGCGATGCAGGGCGGCTGCAACTTCCCGATGGGACCGCTCGCGCTCCTCGACCTCGTCGGGCTCGACACGAGCCTGGCCATCCTCGAAGCGCTGTACGAAGAGTTCAAGGACCCGAACTACGCGCCGGCACCCCTGCTGCGCCGCATGGTCTCGGCCGAGCGATTCGGTCGCAAGAGCGGCCAGGGCTTCTTCGAGTACCGCAAGAAGTAGCCGGTCCGCTGCCCACTCGCCGCGCGCGGGTTGTGACAGGGCGCTCCAGCGCTGGGACAATGGTGCCGTGACGCAACGAGACCGGCCCTGGGTCGTACGCACGTACTCCGGCCACTCGTCGGCGCGCGCATCCAACGCGCTGTACCGCACCAACCTGGCGAAGGGTCAGACCGGTCTCTCGGTCGCCTTCGACCTGCCGACCCAGACCGGCTACGACGCCGATCACCCGCTCGCACGCGGCGAGGTCGGCAAGGTGGGCGTGCCGGTGCCCCACCTCGGCGAGATGCGAACCCTCTTCGAAGGGATGCCCCTCGAAGAGATGAACACGTCGATGACGATCAACGCGACCGCCATGTGGCTGATCGCGCTCTACATCGCGCTGGCGGAGGAGCGCGGCGTCGATCCGTCGGTGCTCGCGGGCACGACCCAGAACGACATCGTGAAGGAGTACCTCTCGCGCGGGACGTTCATCTTCGGTCCCGAGCCGAGCCGACGGCTCACGGTCGACATCATCACCCACGCCGTGAAGCACCTCCCGCGCTGGAACCCGATCAACGTGTGCCCGTACCACCTGCAGGAGGCCGGTGCGACTCCCGTCCAGGAGCTTGCCTACGGCCTCGCGACCGCGGTCGGCGTCCTCGACGCGGTGCGCGACTCCGGACAGGTGAGCGCGGAAGACTTTCCGCAGGTCGTCGGGCGGATCTCGTTCTTCATCGATGCGGGCATCCGGTTCATCGAAGAGATGTGCAAGATGCGCGCGTTCACCCGCCTGTGGGACCGCATCTGTCTCGAGCGCTACGGGGTCGAAGACGAGAAGCTCCGCCGCTTTCGGTACGGAGTCCAGGTCAACTCGCTCGGGCTCACCGAAGCGCAACCCGAGAACAACGCGCAGCGAATCGTCCTCGAGATGCTCGGCGTCACGCTCTCGCGCGACGCGCGGGCGCGAGCGCTGCAGCTGCCGTGCTGGAACGAGGCGCTCGGACTGCCGCGCTCCTGGGATCAGCAGTGGTCGCTTCGCATGCAGCAGGTGCTCGCCTACGAGACCGACCTGCTCGAGTACGGCGACATCTTCGAGGGCTCCAAGGTGATCGAAGACAAGGTGGACGAGCTGTCGCAGGCCGCGTGGGAAGAGCTCCAGTGGGTCCTCGACGGCGGCGGCGCGTTCGAGATGATCGACGAGATCAAGGGCCGGCTCGTGCAGTCCAACGCCGAGCGGCTCCGCCACATCGAATCGGGTGCGACGTTGGTCGTCGGCGTCAACGCGTTCACCGAGACCGAAACGTCGCCACTCACCGACAGCCTCGAAGGCGAGTCGCACATCCTCGTGCTCGACCCCGCCGCCGAAGCCGAGCAGATCGCCCTCCTGGCGCAATGGCGCCACGACCGCGACTCCGGCGCCGTCGAGCTCGCGCTGAAGCGATTGCAGGACGCGGCCGGGACCGACGAGAACCTGATGGATGCGACGATCGAGCTGGCGCGCGCGGGCGGGACGGTCGGCGAGTGGGCCAACGCGCTGCGGGACGTGTTCGGCGAGTACCGGGCGCCCACCGGGGTCGGCGGGATCGCCGCCAGCGTGGCCGAGGACATGCTCGCGGTCCGCCGTCACGTGCAGGCCGAAGCCCGCGCCCTCGGGGGTCCGCCGAAGATGTTGGTGGGCAAGCCCGGCCTCGACGGCCACTCGAACGGTGCCGAGCAGATCGCGGTTGCGGCCCGCGACGCGGGCCTCGAAGTCGTCTACCAGGGCATCCGTCTCACTCCGGAGCAGATCGCCGCGGCGGCACGGGACGAGGACGTGGACGTCGTCGGCCTCTCGATCCTGTCCGGCTCCCACATGGAGCTAGTCCCCGAGACGATGCGGCTGCTCCGCGAGCTCGGTGTCGACGCGCCGCTGGTCGTCGGCGGCATCATCCCCGAGGTCGATCAGACCGCGCTGCGCGCCGCCGGAGTGGCGGGTGTCTACACCCCCAAGGACTACCGGTTCGCGCAGATCATGGCGGAAGTTGCCGACTTAGCCCTGGAACATCGGCGGAACCGCACAAAGCACTCCACCCCGGCACGCGGCGAGCCGATGGACTCCCCGTGATGGACCGCCGTTTGGCACTGTCGATCGGCGCCGGCTTCGCCTCGCTCGCGACCGGCGTGGCTGTCGGGGTGCTCGGAATGCCTGCGCTCGCCGTGATCAGCGGCCTCTTCGGCCTGCTCGCGGCGATCGCCGCGACCGCGCTCGGAGCCCGCACGCGAACCGCCGAAGAGCAGCTCCACGAGATGAGCGTGGACCGTGCCCGGCTCCGCCGGGAGCTCGACGCCCTGGCCGCGATCTTTGCCGAGGAGGCGACCCGTCGGAACACCCCCGACCAGCCGACCGGAGTGGACAGCGTGGAGAACGAGCCGATCGTGGACCCCGTCTCGGGACTGCTCGAGCAGCAGTTCTTCAAGGTCATCGTCCAGCAGCGGGTCGCCGCGGCCCGTCGCCAGCTCCAGCCCGTCTCCGTCGTCATCTTCGAGCTCGACGGCATCGGCCGCTCCGAGCCCGAGACCCAGCACCAGGCGCTCGGGGTGCTCGGCGCCGTGGTGCGCAGGACGTTGCGCGAGTGCGACGCCGCGTGCCGCATCGGCGACACGATGGCTGCCGCCGTGCTCGAGGACACCGCGGAAGCCGGAGCGGTCTGGGCCGCCGAGCGTGTCCGCGGCACCCTCCACGGCAGCCCCGTCGGCGACTCCCTCACCATCTCGGCCGGCATCGCCTGCTACCCCAGTCACGCCCTCAACGCCCCCGAGCTCGTCGACCAGGCGGGCCGCGCCCTCGAATCCGCCCGCGCCCGGGGCCGCGACCACGTCGAGATCGCCCAACCCGACTGACCCTCCCCCTCTCGCTCATACCCACAACGCCGCAGTGGACTGGCAGCCCAGGCCACGGACGGGGGTGTGTCCGCAGAGCGAGTTCGCACGCGTTCCTCAGCAAGCGCTGTCCGGGCGAACGGACATGTCCCCCGTTCGAGGCCGTGACAACTGAGAGCGTCTAGGAGTACAGATCCTCGATCTCCCGGATGTACTTCGCGTAGATCCCCCGACGCTTCAGCTTCATCGTCGGCGTCAGCTCCTCGGAATCAGGCATCCACTCCGCGTGGAGCACCTTCACCTTCTTGACGCTCTCCGCCGAGTTGAACGCCTCCATCGCGATCCCGACCTCTCGATCAACCTCCGCGACCACCGCGGGATGATCTGCCAGCTCCACCAGGCTCGTGGCCTTGATGCCGTGACCCGCGGCCCACGCGGGCGCGACCTCGGCGTCGAGCACCACGAGCGCGGAGATGAAGGGCCGGGCCTCGCCGATCACGCAGGCCTGGCCGATGAGCTCCTGGGCCTTGAGCGCAGCCTCCAGGTTCGCGGGCGAGACGTTCTTGCCCCCGGCCGTGATGATCAGCTCCTTCTTGCGGTCGACGATGCGCAGGTAGCCGTCTTCGTCAAACACCCCGATGTCCCCGGAGTGCAGCCAGCCATCGGCGTCGAGCGCGTCGGCGGTCTTCTCGGGGTCCCCGAGGTAGCCCCGAAAGACGTTCCCACCCCGGCAGATGACCTCACCGTCGTCGGCGAGGCGCACCTCGGTGCCGGGGATCTCGGGACCGACGGACCCCGCCTTGATCCGGAACGCGGCCCAGGTCATCGGCCCCGATGACTCGCTCATGCCGTAGATCTCCGAGATCGGCACGCCGAGCGCACGGAAGAAGTCGAACACCTCGACCGCGATCGGCGCCGCGCCGCTGATCGCGGCGATGCACTCGTCCAGGCCGATCAGTGACCGGACCAGCGCCAGCCCCTCGCTCACGGTCTCCCACTGGGCTCGGAGGTCGGCAGGGAGCTCCTCGTCACGGGCGCGGTAGTCGGATGCCTTCAGACCGACGCCGAGCGCCTGCTCGAGCTGCTCCTTGCGGGCCGGATCCGCCGAGGCCATCGCCATGATCCCCGAGTGCATCTTCTCCCAGACCCTCGGGACCGCGAAGAAGATCTCGGGCCGAACCTCGGGGAGGTACTGCGCGATCTGGCCGCCGTCGGGACACGTCGAGATCTCGTAACCGAGCGCGAGCCCCTGGTAGTGCGAAGTCATCCGCTCCGCGATGTGGGCCATCGGCAGGTACGAGACGAGGCGGCGGCCTTCCGCCGCGACATCGCCGAGACAGAGCCTCAAGCTCTCGATGGTCCAGCAGATGTTCTGGTGATCGAGGACGACGCCCTTGGGCGGCCCCGTCGTGCCCGACGTGTAGATGACGGTCGCGATGTCCTCGGGCCGCGCGGTGGCCACGGCGGCGTCGAGATCCAGCGGCACGCCGGCGATCAGCTCTTCCCACGCGAGCACGCCGTCGGGACGACCGGCCGGCGCATCGATCGTGATCAGGTGTTGGAGGCTCGGCAGCTCCGAGCGCACCGCGAGGAAGCGATCCAGGTAGCCCTGGTCCTCGATGATCGCCACCGTCGCCTCGCAGTGACCGACCAGGTACTGGACCTGCTCCTCGGCCGAGGAGTTGTAGATCGAGATGGGTGTCGCGCCGAGCAGCAGGACGGCGAGGTCGGCGACATGGAACTCCGGCCGGTTGCGCATCATCAGCACGACCCGGTCACCGCGCGTGACCCCGAGCTGCTGGAGGCTCGCGGCGAGCCGGGTGGACCTCTCGGCGTAGTCGGTCCAGGTCCAGTGCCTCCAGGCGTCGCCGTCCTTCCAGCGGAGGGCGACCGCTTCCGGCTTGGCGCGGACCGTCGCCAGGAACCTCGTGGGCACGGTCTGGCCGTGGACCTGCGCCAACAGATCCTCATTGGTGACTCGAAGCACAGGACCCCCCTCAGTCTCTCCGGCACCATTCGTAGCGCATTCGTCGCTCGGAGGAAATGGCGCGCCGTCCACAGCCCTCGCGGCCCCGCAGGCGGAATCGCGTTTGGGCGAATTCCGGGTGGATGCCTGAGGAAATGGACAAACCGATCCGGAATTTCGGCAGTCTTCTCCCCAGGTCGGGCGGTCTGTCCACAGCGTTGTCCACAGCAGACTCTGGAAAACCCGCCAGGGGTGGTGCACAATGCACTCAGCGACGTCCCGAGGAGCCGTTGGGGCCCCACCGCAGGGTGGTCTCTACTCCGACTCTCCTCGGGGCGTCTCGCGTCCGGGACGTGCCGGTGCCGGTGCGAGCCAGAGATCCGCGAGGACGGCGTCGGTGTCGGCACCGAGCGGTCGACCGGCGTGGCGCACGGCCCCCGGAGTCTTCGAGAGCCGTGCCAGCAGGCCCTGCATCCGGACCCCGTCGACCTCGACGATCGCTTCACGCGCCGCGATGTGGGGATCGGCGAGCAGATCAGCCATCGAGTACACCGGCGCGATCGCGGCCTCGGCCGCCTCGAACGCCGCGAGCACGTCCTCCGACGCGCGGGCGCCCACCCAGTCGGCGACGATCCCGTCGAGCTCGGCTCGGTGCTCGACCCGCCCCTCGAAGGTCGTGAAGCGCGGGTCGTCGCCCACACCGAGCAGCTCCATCACCCGGGCGGCGATCGACTCGGCCGAGGTGGAGATCGCGATCCAACGCCCGTCCGCGCACCGGTAGGTGCCCCGCGGGACCGTATACGGAATCCCGCTGCCCAGGCGCGGCTGCAGGTAGCCGAGGTGCGCGTTGGCACTCGGGAGCGCGCCCATCAGCTGCAGCATCGTCTCGAGCAGGTTGATGTCGACGACCTGACCCTCGCCGGTGCGATCGCGGTGCCGCAGGGCGACCATGACCATGAACGCGCCCGCGAGCGCAGTCACCTCGTCGGTCAACGCGATCGGGGGAAGCAGCGGGGCACCGTCGGGCTCGCCGTTGATCGCCGCGAACCCGCTCATCGCCTCGGCCATCGTGGCGAAGCCGGGCCGCCCGCAGTACGGCCCGTCCTGGCCGAAGCCGGTGATCCGCACGATGACCAGGCCGGGGTTGCGCTCGAGCAGGTCGATCGGGTCGAGGCCGAGGCGCTCGAGGGTCCCGGGCCGGAAGTTCTCGATCAACACGTCCGCCGAGTCCACGAGCCGGCGCATGGCCTCGAGGCCACCGGCGGACTTCAGATCCAGGACCGCCGCTCGCTTGCCCCGGCCCAGGAGCTTCCACATGAAGGACTCACCGTCACGGGGATCGACCCAGCCCATGCGCCGCGTGCCGTCCCCGGCGGGGCTCTCGACCTTCACCACATCGGCGCCGAAGTCGGCCAGATACCGGGCCACTCCGGGACCGGCCAGCACGGTCGCCATGTCCACGACCCGGAGTCCCTCGAGTGCCTGCACTCCCGACAGGATAGAAAGCGCATCGCATGACTCCCTCCCTGCCCCCGTCCACTTCCGCCCCGGCGCCCACGCCGCGCCTGTTCGCACCGTTGCGAATCGGCCCCGTGGAGTCGCGCAACCGGATCATCGTCGGGGCGCACTTCACCCAGTTCACCGAGCCGACCACGCCCGGCGAACCCGGCTTCTACGGCGCCCGCTATGCCCGCTACCTCGCCGAGTTCGCCCGGGGTGGGGCCGGGGTCGTGATCGGCGGCCAGGCCGCGGTCCACCCCACGACGGCGTACCAGATGCCCAACAACGCCTGCGCGTGGGACGCGGCCGCGGTGCCGGGCCTCACCGAGGTGGCGGAGGCGGTGCACTCCCACGGCGCTCTGGTCTTCCTCCAGCTCGCGCACAACGGCGGGGTCAACGGCGGGGCGTGGTCGAAGCTGCCCGCGTGGGCGCCGTCACTCGTCGCCAACTACATGGAGCCGCCCAAGCCGATCGAGCGCCACGAGATCGCCCAAGTGATCGACGGCTTCGCGCGATCGGCCGCGAACTGCGCCGCGGCCGGGCTGGACGGGGTGGAGATCCATGCGGCTCATGGCTACCTGATCCACGAGTTCCTCTCGCCGCACAGCAACCTCCGCACCGACGAGTACGGCGGCGATCTCGACGGGCGGATGCGGTTCTGCATCGAGGTCCTCGAGGCAGTGCGAGCCGCGGTCGGCTCCGGCGTGGCGGTCGGGGTGCGCCTGGTCGGGGACGAGGAGACCCGCGACGGCTCCGGGCTCGGTCCCGACGATGCGGCCGAGATCGCGGCGCGACTCGAGGCCGCGGGACTCGTCGACTTCGTCAACGTGAGTGTGGGGACGTCGGGCATGGGCATGGTCCGGCCCCTGTACACACCCCACCTGCTCGGAGTCGCGGCGACCCGCACCATCCGCGCCGCGCTGCACGGCACTCCCGTCTTCGCGGTTCACCGGGTGCTCACGCCGGACGAGGCCGAGGGGATCCTGGCCGACGGCGCGGCGGACGGCGTGACGCTCGTGCGCGCGCTCATCGCGGATCCCGAGTGGCCCGAGAAGGCCCGTACCGCCCGCGCCGGCGAGATCCGTCACTGCACCGGGTGCAACCAGGGTTGCTACGGGAACCTCACCGCCGGCCTGCCCATCACCTGCGTGACCAACCCGGTGACAGGGCGCGAGTCGACGCTCGGCGGCCCACTTCCGCCGGCGACCCGCCGCAAGCGCGTCGTCGTGATCGGCGGTGGACCAGGCGGGCTGGAAGCGGCTTGGGTTGCGAGTGCGCGCGGCCACGACGTCACCCTGCTCGAGCAAGCGAGCGAGCTCGGCGGGAAGATCCGCCTGGCCGCGGCGCTTCCCGGTCGCGGTGAGCTCAGCGACTTCGCGGACTGGCGGGTCGGCGAGTGCACCCGGCAGGGCGTCGACATCCGGCTCGGGGTTGAGGCAACGGCCGAGTCCGTCCTCGCGCTCGAGCCGGACGCGGTGATCGTGGCGACCGGCGGCCGCGCGACGACGGCGACGCCGAGCAAGTGGCATCCGCTACCGGTCGCCGGGTCGGACCAGGCGTGGGTGCTCGACCACGAGCGTGCGCTCCGCGAAGCGCTGGCGAACCCCGACGCGCTCGGCGACCGGATCGTGATCCTCGATGCAGTGGGCGACATCGCCGCGATCGGGCTCGGTCACCTGCTCGCGCACGGCGGGAAGCAGGTCACGGCCGTGACCCCGCTGCCGAACCCGATCCTCGTCGACAACGAGACGAACTCGCGGGCGCTCCCACGGGCGGCACGCGCCGGAATGGTGTGGCGCCCCAACACCGCGATGATCGAGATCGGCGATCACCGCGTCACGCTCGCCGACGCGCTGACGTACCGGCTCGAGACGCTCGAAGCCGACACCGTCGTGATCCGCACGCATGGTGAACCGCAAGCCGACCTCTACTTCGCGCTGCTCGATCGCGTGCCCGAGGTCGTGCGGATCGGAGATGCCGTCGCCGTGCGCTGGGCCGACCGCGCGATCTTCGACGGCCACCGCGCCGCCCGCGCCCTCTGACCTTCCCCTCGGGGTCTTGCCGGTTACCAGGTCTCGGTGAAGCAGCGGTGGTCGAGGTGGCCGAGCGCGTAGGCGCGGTAGAGGCCGGCGAACATCGGCCGGGTGCGTTCGGTCCACACCAGCGCGTCCGGCGCGGAGATGCGGTGCACGACCTGGGTGAACCCGTGCTCGTAGATCCGGTACTCGGCCCACACGCCCGGATAGTCCTTCGTGCAGCTGACCTCGACGAACGGGACGTTGCGGGCACGCGCGGAGCGACGGATCCGGTTCCGGTGCGTGTGGCCGGCGAAGTAGGCGACGATGTTCTCGCGTGCGGAGACGACCGCACCGAACGCATCGCTGTCATCCGGATTGATCCCGAAGTAGTCCGCGCCACGATCCATCGCGTCGAGATCCCAGAGGTGGTGGTGCCCGAACACGAGGAGCGGACCGGTGACCGTTGCCGCGATGTCGTCGAGCCAGTGCAGCTGCTCCACCGTGATCTGGCCCCGTTCGATGCCGGGTTGCACGGTGTCGAGCACTGCGAGCGTGGCGCCGCCGACGTCGATCGCGTACGGAGCACCCTGCAGTGCCATCGACGCGTCGAGCATTGCATCGTGGTTTCCACGCACATGGCGCATCCGCTCGCCGAGCTGCCCGTAGGCGGCGAGGAACGCGGCGTACTCCTCTTCGGTGCCGAGGTTCGTGAGGTCTCCCTTCACGAGCACCGCGTCCGGATCGAGCGCTTCGATCTCGGCGATCGCCCCCCGGTTCATCGTCTCGGGGTACGGCGGCTCGCCTGGCAACGCGCGCAGCACCGGGCCGAGCTCCTCCTCCATGACGCCGTCGAGGCGCCCGCACTCGGTCTCGCCGAAGTGCACGTCGTTCACCGTCGCGAGCGTCGCGAGCAACCGACCGGCCGGGACCTCGAGCGTGTGCACCGACGCGGGAAGGAACTCATCGCTCGGGTACCCGTCGATGGACACCGAGTGCTCCTGGCCCGGGTCGAGGTCACCGACACGTGCCACGTGGTGCGGACCGACCGTCGTGACGTCGCGCTCACCGACCCGGGTCGTCAGCTGCTCGCCCGGCTCGGTCACGAACGTCACGACGACCTCGTCCTCCGAGACCGTCATCACCTCCGCATCCCGCACCGGGGCGGGGGTCATGCGCGGTGGCGACGGCCGAGGCGGCCGGAGAGGCGCCACTCGCCTCGCGCGTAGCCGCCGCGGCGGGCGGTGATCCGCGCCGCCTGTACCCACGACGAACCGCCCTCGGCGCCACCACCCACAGGTGACGACGACCGAGCCGCCGCCGTCGACGCGGCGATCGCGGCGGTGATCGCGGCGACTTCTTCGGGTGTCGCATCCGGAGAGATGGACCGCAGCTGGAACCGGCCCGCGCGCGCACCCACTAGAGCGGCACGTTCCCGTGCTTGCGCTGGGGCAGCTTCTCCTTCTTGGACCGCAGCATCTCCAACGACTCGACGAGCACCCGGCGCGTGTCACGTGGGTCGATGACATCGTCGACGTAGCCGCGCTCGCCCGCGTTGTACGGGTTCGCGAACCGCTCCCGGTACTCCTCGACCAGCTCGGCCTTGCGCGCGACCGGATCGTCGGCGGCGTCGATCTCCCGACGGAAGATGATGTTTGCGGCGCCGTTGGCGTCCATCACCGCGATCTCGGCCGACGGCCACGCGAACGCAAGGTCCGCGCCGATCGACTTCGAGTTCATCACGACGAACGCGCCGCCGTAGCCCTTGCGGGTGATGATCTGCACCCGCGGCACCGTCGCTTCGCAGTACGCGTAGAGCAGCTTCGCCCCGTGACGGATGATGCCGCTGTACTCCTGGTTCGTGCCGGGGAGGAAGCCGGGAACGTCGACGAACGTGACGAGCGGGATGTTGAAGGCATCACAGGTCCGCACGAACCGGGCCGCCTTCTCCGAGGCATTGATGTCGAGGCAGCCGGCCAGCACCTGGGGCTGGTTCCCGACGATGCCGACCACGTGACCGTCGACCCGGGCGAAGCCGCACACGATGTTCATCGCCCACAGCGAGTTCACCTCGAAGAACTCGCCGTCGTCCACGACCTCGGCGACGACCTTCTTCATGTCGTAGGGCTTGTTCGGTGCGTCCGGGATGAGGTCGAGAATCGCGTCGCAGCGCCGCTGCGGGTCGTCGTCGGGCTCGAAGTACGGCGCGTCCTCGAGGTTGTTCGACGGCAGGAACGAGAGCAGGTACCGCACCTGCTCGAGGCACGTCTGCTCGTCGTCGAACACGAAGTGCGAGACGCCTGACTTCGTGGCGTGGGTCATCGCGCCACCGAGCTCCTGTTGCGTGACGTCCTCGCCAGTCGCGGCCTTCACGACATCGGGGCCGGTGATGAACATGTACGACGTGTCCTTCACCATGAAGATGAAGTCGGTCATCGCGGGCGAGTACACCGCGCCGCCGGCGCACGGGCCGAGCACGACGCTGATCTGCGGGATGACGCCGGATGCCCGGACGTTGCGGTAGAAGATCCCACCGTAGGAGGCGAGCGAGACGACACCCTCCTGGATGCGCGCGCCGGCGCCGTCGTTGAGGCCGATGAACGGCGCGCCGACAGACTCCGCGAGGTCCATCACCTTGTGGATCTTCTCGGCGAACACCTCACCGAGCGCGCCGCCGAACACGGTGAAGTCCTGGGCGAACACGAAGACCTTGCGGCCGTCGATCGTGCCCCAGCC
>JADGON010000382.1 GCA_017882945.1 Acidimicrobiia bacterium
CGGCGAGCTGGACCCGCGGTACCGCCCCGATGCCGACGATGACGACATCCGCAGCGAGCCGGGTTCCGTCGGACAGCTGGAGCCCTTCGACTGCGGCGGTGCCCAGCAGGGCTTCGACGCCGGTCTGGAGGTGGAGGTCGACGCCGTGGTCGGCGTGCAGGGTGCGGTACACCGAGCCGACCTCGCCACCCAGAACGCGTTCGAGCGGCACCACACTCGGCGCGATCATCGCGACGTTGCGGCCGAGCTGGCGGGCCGACGCCGCGACTTCGCTTCCGATCCATCCTGCGCCGATGACTGCCACGGTGTCTGCCTCGCGGATCGCGCGCGCGAGCCGATCGGCGTCGGCAAGGCTACGCAGCGAGTACACGCCGGGGAGATCGGCGCCGGGGACGTCGAGCTGCCGCGGCTCTGCGCCGGTCGTGAGGAGGAGTCGGTCGTAGGAGAGCTGCTCGTCGTCGCCGTCCTGGGTGAGGGTCACGGTGTGCCCGCCGGGGTCGAGCGCGGTCGCCCTGGTTGCGGTGCGCAGCTCGATGTCGTGGTCCGCGTAGAAGCTCTCGCCGTGGACGAAGACCTTCTCGCGAGCGGCGTCGCGGCGCAGGTAGTCCTTGGAGAGCGGGGGCCGCTCGTACGGACGTTCGGCTTCCTCGCCTACGAGCACGACACGACCGGTGAAACCTTCGGTTCGGAGCGTCTCGGCGGCTTTGGCACCGGCCAGGCTGGCGCCGACGACGACATAGGTCTGTGGTGTGGTCATGGTTCTCCTCGACGGGGGGAATCCGGAGCGGCGAAGCAGGGCAGCGCTACCGGCACGTGCCGGTGAGCGCGAAGAACTCCTGGCGCGAGCGGGCGTCGTCGCGTAGGAGCCCGTGCACCGCGGAGGTGACAGTGCGGGCGCCGGTGGCACGCACACCGCGCAGCGACATGCACAGGTGTTCGGCTTCGAGGACGACGCCGACGCCCAGGGGCTCCAAGTGCTCTTGGAGCCAACCCGCCACCTGCGTGGTGAGCCGCTCCTGCACCTGCAGGTCGCGCGCAAACAGCTCGACGACCCGGGCCAGCTTCGAGAGTCCCAAGATCCGGCCCCCCGGCACGTAACCGACGTGCGCCACACCGTGGAACGGCAGCAGATGGTGCTGGCACAACGACTCGAAGGGAATGTCTCGCGCCAGCACGAGCTCGTCGTAGCCCTCGTCGTTCGCGAACGTGGTGAGATCGAACGGGTCGGCGGTGAGCATCTCGGCGAAGGCGCCGGCGACTCGCCGAGGGGTCTCCGCGAGGTGTTCGGAGAACGGGTTCCGGCCGAGGGCGACGAGCAGGTCACGCACGGCCTGCTCCGCCGCCGTCAGGTCGATCGCCTGATCGCCGTTGACCCGGAGATGACTGACGGCGGCGGGGCTCACGATCAGCCCCGGGCCCGGATGCGGGGCGAGCTCGAGCTGAACGCGGTAGCCAGTCGGGCCAGCGCCAGGGCCCCGACTAGCAGGCCGAAGTCACGGAGGGCGACGTCATAGAAGCCGGGGATGAGCAGCAGGTTGATGATGATCCCGCCGAGCCACGCGGCGACGAGGTAGCCGCCGAACCGAGGCCAGAAGGCGACGACCAGGCCGGCGAGGATCTCGATCGCTCCGACCCCGTACATGACCTGATGGGCCGACCAGGGCAGGTGGGCCACGACGTCGGGGGCGACGTAGCGGTCCCAGTTGATGAGGACGTGGAAGTACTTGTCCAAACCGAAGAGGATGGGGGCGACGGTGAAGACGGTGCGCAGGAGGAAGAAGGCCTGGTACGCGGGGTCTCGCAGCGTCGCTTGGGTGGTCGCGGGGCTCGTGGTCGGCCGAGTGGCGATCGGTGGGGCGGTATGCGTGGTGGCCATCGAGGGTTGCCTCCGTCTCTAAAGGATATTACTCTGGACGTTAGAGCGGAATGCAGATTCCGTCAACTCCTTTCTCTTTTAGAAGGAAGCATGCCTCCCGAAGGTCCCCAGCCCACTGACACTGCTGCGTCGGCCGAGAGCTTCGACGCGCAGGTGACCGGCATCGCTGCGTTGGGCGAGCCCATTCGCCGGGCCCTCTACCGCTACGTGGTGGCGCAGGCGGCTCCGGTCAGCCGTGACCAGGCCGCGGTGGGGATCGGCGTGGCTCGCCATGTTGCGAAGTTCCACCTCGACAAGCTCGTCGACGACGGGTTGCTGGTGGTCGAGTTCGCTCGTCCGCCGGGGCGGTCGGGACCCGGTGCCGGGCGCCCGGCCAAGCTCTACCGGCGTTCTTCGCGGGAGCTCGCCGTCAGCCTGCCGGAACGTCACTACGAGCTGGCCGGTCGACTGCTCGCCCGCGCCGTCACGGATGCGGAGCGCGACGGCGTTCCGGTGCGCGACTCGTTGCGCCGCGCGGCGCAGGAGGCGGGTCAGGCACTGGGGGAGCGCGCCCGAAGCCGGGCCGGAGGCCGGGCGAGTCCGGCCACGCTGCTCGAAGCGACGACCGAGGTGCTCGTCGATTGCGGCTACGAGCCGCGCGCTGACGACCAGGGCATGACCCTGGTCAACTGTCCCTTCCACGCGCTGGCCCAGGAGTACACCGATCTGGTCTGCGGGATGAACCTCGAGCTGATGAACGGCTTGGCGGAGGGACTCGAGTGCGCACTCTTCGAACCCTGCCTCGACCCGGCACCCGGACGGTGCTGCGTGCGGCTTCGGACGCCCGCGCCCGCCGCAGGCGACGCGACCTGAGGAGATGCTCGCAGTTATTTCTAGTGTAGAGTGGGGAAAAACGAGACGAGGTCCGGTCATGTCGTTGCCCGCTGCAGTCACCAGCCATCACACCGCCTGGGTCAGCGCTCCCGGGGGGCCACCCCATCCGGTCCGGTACGCGGTTGACGGAGACAAGCTGGTCTGCTTCGGTGACGCCGGCCTCGCAGGCACGCCCGACCGGACCCACGTGTCCGTGGCGATTCACGAGATCGCAGGCGGGCACCTGCTGGCCCAGTTCGGTGCGTCGCTGCACTTGCTCGCGCCAGATGGTGTGAGCGCGAATGCTCTCGTCGAGCTCCTCGAGCATGTGCCGCTTGGTCGCACACTCGAAGAGGTGCAGATCCACCTCGACGATCAGCGCGCCAAGCGCCGCATCATCGAGCTCATCCCTTGACCTGAAGCGGGCGCGGCTGCCCACCTGCGAGTGTCACGATCAGCCTCGCAACGTGGCCGCGCATTGTCGGGCTCGTGGCCTGCGTGCCCGCCCCGTCGGTGGAGAGGGGCTCGCCTGCCTGGAAGTAGCCGAGTGCGCCCCCCGTTCTGCATCTTCGCGTAGCCGTTGGCGGTGACGCCGCCGAGATAGAGCTCGCAGGGTTATTTCTCTACGTTAGGCTGGAGAAAAGATCATACGAAGGAACGGTGATGGATGGCCACACTTCAGGAACAGGCTCGGGCTCTCGGCGACCCGACTCGACACGGTGTCTTCCAGTACGTGGCTGATGCGGCGCGACCGGTGGACATCGCGGAGCTCACTCATCACTTTGGCCTGAACCACAACGCGATTCGCCAGCATCTGGCGAAGCTCGTGAGTGCGGGGCTGGTGACCGAGGATCAGGCGGCAAGCTCCGGACGCGGGAGGCCGAGGCTCCTGTACCGGCTGGACCCGGCCGCGGAGAGCCGTTGGGGAGTCACCGGTCCGTACGAACGTCTGAGCGTGCTGCTCGCCGAGATGCTCCGAACCGGTGACTCCGCCTTCGACGTGGGCAAACGGTCCGTCCCTCATCCGCGCCGGGGTCCAGAAGCTCCCGAGGATCCCGTTGCCGTCGTCGTGGAGGCGATGGAGCGCCAGGGGTTCATGCCTGAGGTCCGTAATGCTCGGGGGAACCGGGTCGACGTCGTGCTGCGCAACTGTCCGTTCGAATCGGCAGTGCTCGCCGACCCGGACACCGTCTGTGACCTCCATCTGGGCATCGCTGAGGGTGCCGCGGCACTCGCGGGTGAGCGCCTCGTCGTCGACGAGCTCATTGCGCGCGATCCCCGCCGCGCCAACTGCCGGCTCCGCATGCATCTCGAACCCGCAAACGACACATGAGTCCCGCGGTCCCGGCCACGAGTCTCGGCCTTCCACGCATCGGCTCACACCGTGAGATCAGGAACCGGGCGCGGTCCCGTTCCCTTCGTCGATGCCGTCCACCTCACTCTCCTCCCAGTCCACCCACGGTGTGCCGGTCTCGTCCACGTACGCCTTCACTGCCGTGCCGATCGTCGGGAAGAAGCGGCCGTCGCCGATGCGGTCGTAGAGCCCGTAGCTGCGCAAGCGGTCCTTCACGGGCCCTTTGAGCTCCGCGAACGCGAGCTCGATGCTCGCCGCCTGCAGGTCGTCGAGCAACTCGCCGAGGATCTCGGCCCCGGTGGTGTCGATGTCGGTGATCGGCTCGGCGGCGACGATCACCCACCTGATCGGCTCATCGCGTGCCGTGATGCCACGCGTGATGCGGTCCACGAACAGCTCCGCGTTGGCGAAGAAGAGTGGTGCGTCGAACCGGTAGAGCAAGAGGCCGGGGATCAGCGCGGCGTCGTCATGCCGGTCCACGTCGTGGTAGCCCTTCCGCCCGGGTACTCGGCCGAGCACCGCGTCATACGGTCGCCACGCCCGCCGCACGAAGCTTCCGAGCGACAGCACGATTGCCGCGACGATCCCCTCGAGGACGCCGAAGATCGCGACACCGAGCAGAGCGGCCATGGAGAGGAACAGCTCGGATCGTCGAACCCGCCACATCCAGCGCAGCGTCGCGAGGTCGAAGAGCTCGAACGCCGCCGCGATGATGATCGCTGCGAGCGTGGCCGAGGGGATGTACCGGCCGAGGTCGCCCTCGGCGACGAGGATCACGATGATCGCGGCGGCGCCGACGAGGCCCGTGACCTGCGTCCGGGATCCGGTTGACTCGGCGACAGCGGTGCGCGACGCCGAGGCGCTCACCGGGAAGCCCTGGAAGAGGCCGGCGGCGACGTTCGCCGCGCCAAGCGCGACGATCTCCCGGTTCGTGTTGATGTGCTCGCCGCGTTTCGAGGCGAGGCTGCGCGAGAGCGTGCTCGTGTCCGCAAGCATCACAAAGGCCAATCCGGCGGCGGCAGCGCACAGCGTCACGACGTCGTGGAGTCCGACGTGCGGGAAGCTCGGCGCGGGAAAACCCGAAGGGATCGCCCCGACCACCGCCACGCCGTGCTCGCTGAGAGCGAGCACCCGGACCGCGATCGCGGCCCCCACAACCGCGACAAGCGCGCCGGGCACCTTCGGCCACAGCCAGCGGAACAAGAGGATCACCGCGAGCGATCCGAGCCCGACCGCGAGCGCGGCGGGGACCGCCGCGCCGTCGCGCAGGCCGCGAACGAACGCGGTCGTCTCGTCGAGCAGGCCCTCGGCATTGCTGCCGAAGCCGAAGAGCTTCGGCAGCTGGCCGACGAGGATGATGACCGCGATGCCGTTGAGGTAGCCGACCCGCACCGGCTTCGACAGGAGCTCTGCAATGACTCCGAGGCGGGCGACCCCCGCGATGATGCACAGACCGCCCATCAGGAGTGCGAGCATCCCGGCGAGCGCGATCGCCTTCGCCGGATCGCCACCGGAGCCGACGAGCGGTAGGAGCGCCGCGGCGATCATCGGACCGAGCGCGGAGTCCGGCCCCAGCATCAGGGTCTGGGACGGACCGAAGACGAAGTACGCCGAAAGCGCGAGCACCGTCGTGTAGAGCCCGGTCACCGGAGGGAGCCCGGCAAGCTCCGCGTACGCCATCCCCTGGGGCACGAGCAGGGCGGTGACCACCAAGCCGGCGACGATGTCGTGTCGAAGCCAGGCGCGCTGGTATGTGCGCAACAGCTGGTAGCCGGGGATGCGATCCATCACAGACGAGATCATGCCCGGGGTATCGCGGCTTGGCTCCGCGAACGCGTCGGGGCCCCGACACCGGGGCGCGATGGCATCGGAGCCTTGGACGCCTTGCGCACAAGCCGGCAGTCCCGGCTTGCCCGCTTCTTCGGTGCTAGGCGGTTGCCACCGCCGGGCCAGGGCGCAGTCTGAGACGACCACCCGATGGGAGCACGCATGAGTTCCACAGGCGACCGGAAGATCCTGGGCATGGGCGCCTGGATCTTCTCGCTCTTCGC
>JADGON010000383.1 GCA_017882945.1 Acidimicrobiia bacterium
AGCGCGGCGGCGACGACATCCTCCTCGAAGAACGACGGCAGCACGACCGCAGCCGCGCCCGCCGCGGCAAGCCGCACGAGCGTGTCGATCCGCCCGGTCAGTGGACTGGCAGACGCGACGAGCGGGCTCGTGAGCTCGAGGCCGAGGTAGGTGGTCGTGAGATCGGTCATCGGCGGCGATGCCTCACTCGCTCGTTCCGGCATCTGGAGTGGCTGTCGGGAGATGAGTAAGGCTGCGCTCGATCCCCGCGAGCTGGGCGTAGTAGCGCCACCGTTCGTCGACATCCGCTTGCGCGAGCGACCGCAGCTCGGGGGCTTCCGCCGGGTTCGCGCGCGAGAGCATCGCGAATCGTCCCTCGGCGTCGAGGAAGTCGGCGAGCGGGATCGACGGAGCCTTGCTGTCCAGGTGGAACGGCTGCGTGTGCTCGTCCAGACCGGGATGGAAGCGGTACAAGGGCCAGTAGCCCGATCTCACAGCATCGTGCTGGTGCGTCATCGATGTCCGCATGTCGATCCCATGGGCGATGCAGGTCGAGTAGGCGATGATCAACGACGGTCCCGGCCACGCCTCGGCCTCGGCGAACGCCTTGACCGTCTGGATGTCGTTCGCACCGATCGCGACCTGCGCGATGTAGACGTCGCCATAGCGTCGCGCGTCGACGCCGAGATCCTTCTTCGGGGTGCGCTTGCCGCCGGACGCGAACTTCGCCACCGCGGCACGGGGCGTGGACTTCGAGGCCTGCCCGCCCGTGTTCGAGTAGACCTCGGTGTCGAGCACGAGGACGTTCACGTCACGTCCAGACCCCAGCACGTGGTCGAGACCTCCGGCGCCGATGTCATACGCCCATCCGTCGCCCCCGACGATCCACACGTTCTTGCGCACGAGCGTGCCCGTCAGAGGGATGAGCCCCCGGGCCCGCCGGGCGATCTCGGCGTCGTCGTCGTCGACGAGCCGAGCGAGGCACGCGTCGAGCTCGGCGATCCGGGACCGTTGCGCCGCGATCGTGGCATCGTCGACGGGCACCGCCGGGTCGACCGCGAGCACGGCCGTCACCAGGTCCTCGCCGAGGGACGGCTCGAGCTCGGTGAGCATCCGTCGGGCCGCCGCGCTCTGACGGTCGAGGGCGATGCGCATCCCGAGCCCGAACTCTGCATTGTCCTCGAAGAGCGAGTTCGACCATGCGGGGCCGCGTCCGGCCGCGTCGGTCCCCCACGGGGTCGTCGGCAGGTTGCCGCCGTAGATCGACGAGCAACCGGTCGCGTTCGCCACGAGCGCGCGGTCGCCGAAGAGCTGGGTGAGGAGCTTGAGGTAGGGCGTCTCACCGCATCCGGCGCACGCGCCCGAAAACTCGAACAGCGGTTCGCGGGCCTGGGAGCCCTTCACGGATGCCGGATCGAGGAGCCCGTCGGGCACGCCCTCGAGATGCAGGAACGCCTCGAACCGCACCCGCTCGCGGTCGAGGTGCTCGGCGATGGGCTCCATCTCGATGGCCTTGTGCCTGGTCTCGGTCTTCGACTTGGCCGGACACACGTCGACGCACACGCCACAGCCGGTGCAGTCGTCGGGCGCGACCTGGATCGTCAGGAGCAGGCCGGGATGGTCGTGCGATCGGAACGGCTTGCTCGGCACGACGGGGACCGCGTCGACCTCGTCCGTCGCCGCCGGGGCGTGGATCTTCATGCGGATCGCCGCGTGCGGGCAGACGAGCGCGCAGCGGGCACAGTCGATGCAGATCTCGGGGTCCCAGATCGGGATCTCGCCGGCGAGCGTGCGCTTCTCCACGCGAGCGGTCCCCGTCGGGAACGTGCCGTCGACCGGGAGGGCGCTCACCGGGAGCAGGTCACCGTCGCCTGCGAGCATGCGCGCGGTGACGCGCTGCACGAAGTCGGACGCGTCGGGCGGCACCGGGGACCGGCGACCTCGGGTCGCGGTGACCGCGACCGGGGGAACGAGTGGGCTCAGGGCGGCCGGCGCCGCGTCGATCGCGGCGAGGTTGGCGTCGACGACTGGGCCGCCTCGCTTGCCGTACACATCGCGGACCGAGGCACGAATGGCGTCGCGCGCGATGTCCAGCGGCAACAAGCCCGTGAGCGCGAAGCAGCACACCTGCATCACCACGTTGATCTGACCGGCGAGGCCTGAGTCGCGGGCGACGCGGTGAGCATCGATCAGGTGGACGTCGAGACGCTTCTCGAGGATCGACTCCTGCACCTCTCTCGGCAGATGGTCCCACGTGGCGTCGGCCGCGTACGGGCTGTTCAGCAGGAACGTTGCGCCGGGCGCGGCGACGCCGAGCACGTCGACGCGGTCCAGGAGACCGAACTGGTGACACGCCACGAAGTCCGCATCGCGGATGAGATACGTAGAGTGGATCGGCGCGTCGGAGAAGCGGAGGTGGGACACCGTCATCGAACCCGACTTCTTCGAGTCGTAGACGAAATAGCCCTGTGCGTGGCGATCGGTGTGCTCGCCGACGATCTTCACCGTCTGCTTGTTCGCGCCGACCGTGCCGTCGCTGCCGAGTCCGTAGAACACGGCCCGTAGCGCGGACCGGTCCGTCGCGAACGACGGGTCGACCGACAGGCTCTTGTGCGTGACGTCGTCGACGATCCCGACGGTGAAGTCGTCGCGTGGCTGGGTCGACTGCAGCGAGTCGAGCACCGCCCGCACCATTGCCGGCGTGAACTCCTTCGACGACAGACCGTATCGACCGCCGACGATCCGTGGCAGCGGACGCGTGCCCCGGCTGGCCGCGTCGGCGAGGGCTGCGAGAACGTCGAGACGCAGCGGCTCCCCGGGCGCGCCCGGCTCCTTGGTCCGGTCGAGCACCGCGACGGCGCGCACCGACTCGGGCAGGGCGGAGGCGATCGCGTCCATGGGAAACGGGCGGTAGAGCCGGACCTGGACCACTCCGACCTTCTCGCCGCCCGCGACAAGAGCATTGATGGCCTCAACCGCGGCTCCGATGCCCGAGCCCATCAGCACCACCACGCGCTCGGCGTCGGGCGCTCCCGTGTACTCCACGAGCCCGTAGCGACGGCCCGTCCGTTCCGCGAGGCGGGCGAACGCTCCCTCGACGATCCCCGGGACCGCGTCCACGAACGGGTTCAGCGCCTCACGTGCCTGGAAGAACACGTCGGGGTTCTGGGCACTCCCGCGCAGAACCGGGCGGTCCGGGTCGAGAGCACGTCGCCGGTGGGCGGCCACCCACTCGTCGTCGACGAGGGCGGCCACGTCGGCATCGGTCGGCGGATCGATGGTCGCGATCTCGTGCGACGTGCGGAACCCGTCGAAGAAGTGGAGAAACGGCACTCGCGACTCGAGGGCGGCTGCGTGCGCCACCAGGGCGAGGTCGGCAGCCTCCTGGACCGAGCCCGAAGCCAGCATCGCCCATCCGGTGGTGCGGGCGGCCATGACGTCGCTGTGGTCTCCGAAGATCGAGAGTGCATGGGTCGCGATCGATCGGGCCGCGACGTGAATGACTGCAGGCGAGAGCTCCCCTGCGATCTTGAACATGTTCGGAAGCATGAGGAGCAGTCCCTGGGACGCGGTGAACGTGGTGGCCAGGGCGCCACGCGTTGTTGCACCGTGGAGGGTGCCCGCCGCGCCTGCCTCCGACTGCATCTCGATGACCTCGGGCACGGTGCCCCAGAGGTTGGGCTGTCCCGTCGCCGCCCATGCGTCGCAATGCTCGGCCATCGGCGACGCCGGCGTGATCGGGTAGATGGCGATCACCTCGGAGCATTGGTACGCGACCTGCGCCGCCGCCTCATTGCCGTCGAGGATCTGCCGGGCGCCCATCGTGCAAAGGTTCGCCCATCGGGCAGGTCCCGACAAGGGTCCGAAGTCACCTCTGCGCTCCTGTTTCCGCCGGCCGGTGCCGTCGCCCCGATTTCGACATCGGGTCGTTCGGGCCTAGGACACCCGGCCGATCTCCTCGATCCTGGAGGAGGGACCGAGATGCCGACACTCACGCGAGACGACCTCACCCTGTACTACGCGGAGCGGGGCGACCCGACGGGGCTCCCCGGTGGTGCTGCTGCACGGTCTGACCATGTCCTCGAGGACGATGGAGCGTCTCGCCGCCTCGAGATCGAGCAGGCCGTGCTCGGCGGCCTGCTCGATCTCAACGTCTCTTTCGAGGTCGCGCTCCGCCATCCCGAGCGGGTACGGGCCCTCGTGCTCGAGATGCCGGTGTTCGCCCGTGGCGTGAAGGCGGGACGGGTGTTCTTCACCACGCTCGCCGCGTTCTTCACCGGCCTCTACCCGGTGCTGACGCCGCTTCACCCCG
>JADGON010000384.1 GCA_017882945.1 Acidimicrobiia bacterium
GGAGCACGAGGACGTCGGCCGCCTGCATGATCGCCTCGACCGCCGGCGCGAACGCCCGTACCTCGATGCTGGGATCGTCCAGCATCGGGGCCAGGCGTTCGGCGTAGGCCGGCAGCATCTCCCCCACAATGACGAAGCGACCGGCCGCCCCGACCCCGGATCGATGCCAGGCGTCGAGCGCGTAGTGCAGACCCTTCGTCGGCTCACCCCGGCCGACGAACAGCGCGGTGAACGGCTCACCGGCGGCGCGGTGGGCTCCGAGCCGGAACCGTTCCGGGTCGAAGCCGTACTGATGGCGCAGGACCCGCTCCGGGGCGATGCCCCTGCGGAGGTAGGTGCTCGCGGCGTAGCTCGAGGGCACGAGCAGCCCCGCGGCCGCCGCGAACTCCTGTTCCTCCTGGGCCAGGCGGTCTGCGTCGAAGCGGAACGCGTGCCCCACCGGGAGCTCGACGCCGACCAGCTCCTGTTCCCGGGCCGCCTGCTCGAACGCTTCGGCGGTGTGGGCGCTCGGCGCCTCGCGCAGCGCCGGAATGCCGAGCTCCCGGGCCGCCGCCATCGTCTGGAGACAGGCACCGGGCCAGCAGTGCACGACGTCGATCTCTCCCGCGACCCGGCGCAGCGCCCGCGCGACGCGGGCGTCGTGATACCGGTACGCACGGTCGACCCCGAGCGCGCGGTGTGGGATGCGCCGGTTCCCGATTGCGAGCGTCGTCGTCGTGCGCGCCGAGCCGGGGAGCGGTCGCGCCACGCTCGTGACGTAGAGCGACACCTCGACGCCCTCCTCCAGGACGCCGGCGACCTGGTGCCACGCCGACGTCGCGATCCCCGGTGCCCCAAGCGCGTGCGGAAAGCTGTAGAGGACCCGCACCTCAGGCGGCACCGGGGCGCGCGACTCGCGCGCACAGGGAGACCGGGAAGTCGGGATCCGCCCGCCGCCGGTCGTGAGGGCGGTCGGCCGGGTCGATGCGGCTGAGCCGCGGCACCGAGACCAGCCGGACGCCTCCGGGTGCCAGCGCCGCGAAGGCGCGGCGGATCGCCCGGACCGGATCGGGCACGTGCTGGAGCGTCTGGAAGAGCAGAAACCCGTCACATACCCCTTCCGGGGCTACTCCGGGCGTCGAAAGGCCGCCCCGGATCGTGGCGTCCCCGTTGTCAGGGTCCACGTCGAGCACATCGACCCTCGTCACCCGGTCCCGGCCGAACCGGTTGGCGTCAGCGGACGCGCCGACCTCAAGAACGTGCCCGCACACGTCGATCCCATGACGTTCGACGAATCGATCGATGTCGTAGCGGTCGACGGGGACCCCTCCGTCGCCGCCCCAGGTGCTGAAAGGCACGGTCCTGCGCATGTTGCCCCAGCCGACCGACTCCCCCTCGCGCCGGACCCGGTGCCGGAGCCGCCGCAGCTGGTCGCGCACCGGCGGCGGGATGGCGCCCCGCAGGCGGGTCGAGACGTCGTGCCAGTCGCGCGCAGCCGGATTCACGGCTCGAGCCTGCCACGCCCACGCGGCGCCGCGGGAGTCCCAAACTTCGGTCACCGAGTTAGAATCACCGCAATTCGGGCAGATCGGCCGACCCTGGTCCGCCGGCCCCGCCGGGGGACCGGCCCTCAAGTCGTTGGAGGACGCATGCGGGTAGCAGTGGTCGGACTCGGATACGTCGGAGCCGTGAGCGCGGCCTGCCTGGCCGATGCCGGACACGACGTGATCGGGGTGGACACCGACGCGCACAAGGTCGGGCTCATCAGCTCGGGTCGGAGCCCGATCATCGAGCCGCGCCTCGAGGAGCTGATCGCCTCGGGCCGGACCTCGGGCCGGCTCACCGTGACCACCGAGCTGCGCGGCGTCGCCGCGGACGTCACGATCGTCTGCGTCGGGACGCCGTCTCGAGCCGACGGCAGCGTCGACCTCGGCTTCATCGAGAGCGTGGCACGCGAGCTCGGCACCGACTTCGCCGGGAACGATGCGGCGGACGGCCGGTTCCCCGTCGTCATGTTCCGCAGCACGATCCCGCCGGGCACGGTCGAGGACCGGCTCGTCCCGATCCTCGAGAGCGCGAGCGGTCAGCGCGCCGACGTCGACTTCGGCGTGGCGATGTGCCCCGAGTTCCTGCGCGAGGGCTCGGGTGTCGACGACTTCCTCGCGCCACCGTTCACCGTCACCGGCGTGCGCGACGAGCAGACCCTGTCGGTGCTCAAGGAGCTCTTCGCTTCGATCGACCGGCCGCTCCATGCGCTCCCGATCACCGCCGCCGAGTCCTTGAAGTACGCGTGCAACGCGTTCCACGCGGTGAAGGCGACGTTCGCGAACGAGATCGGCCGCCTCTTGCAGGCCAACGACATCGATGCGCGCGACGTGATGCGCGTCTTCTGCGAGGACGACCAGCTCAACATCTCGAAGGCGTACCTGCGGCCGGGCTTCGCGTTCGGCGGATCGTGCCTGCCCAAGGACCTGCGCGCGCTGATGCACCTCGCGCGGATGCAGGACGTCGACGTCCCGATGATCGCCTCGGTCATGGCCAGCAACGAGTCCCACCTGCGCCGGGCGGTGCGCCGGGTGCTCGAGACCGGTGCCCGCGAGGTCGCGCTGCTCGGGCTCAGCTTCAAGGCCCAGACCGACGACCTGCGGGAGAGCCCGTACGTGGAGCTCGCCGAGACCCTCACGGGCAAGGGGGTTCACGTGCGCATCTACGACCCGATCGTCAATCCCGACGGGTTGTTCGGCACCAACCGCCGCTACGTCGAGACCCGCCTCCCCCACCTGCAGGGAATGCTGGCCACGAGCCCCGCGGCCGCGCTCGACGGCTGCCGGACCGCGATCGTCGCGACCACGGACCCCGCGGTCGTCCAGGCCATCGTGGAGGCGCGGCCCGACCACGTGCTCGACCTGTGCGGCCGGCTCGGATCGGAGATCGAGGCCCTGCCCGGTTACGAGGGTGTGGCGTGGTGAAGCGGGCGCGCCGCACGCGGCCCGGCCGCGTCCTGATCATCGTCCAGAACCTGCCGGTGCCGCTGGACCGGCGCGTGTGGCTGGAATGCCTCGCGCTGCGCACGGCCGGCTACCAGGTCTCGGTCATCTGCCCGAAGGCACCCGGCGATCCTTCGTACCAGCAGCTCGAAGGCGTCTCCATCCGGAAGTACACGCCCCCTCCGGTCACGAACGGCTTCGCCGCCTACGCGTGGGAGTTCGTCTACTGCTGGCTCGCGACGGCATGGCTCACCCTCCGCACCGCGTTGCGTGAAGGCTTCGACGTCATCCAGGCGTGCAACCCGCCGGACACGTTCTTCGCGCTCGCGGCGCTCTTCAAGCCGTTCGGCAAGAAGTTCGTCTTCGACCAGCACGACCTCTGCCCCGAGGTCTACGAGTCCCGGTTCGCCGACGGACCACGCATCTTCCACCGGGGTCTCCTGGCCCTGGAGCGCGGCACCTACGCGACGTCCGATCACGTCATCTCGACCAACGAGTCGTACCGGGACGTCGCGATCCACCGCGGTCACCGCACCCCCGAGTCGGTCACCGTCGTGCGCACCGGACCCGACGCGAACCGGCTGCAGCGCCGTGCACCGTCGCCGGCGCTCCGGGAGGGTCGTGACTACCTCTGCGCCTACCTCGGCGTCATGGGACCGCAGGACGGCGTGGACCTCGCGCTCCAGGCCGCCGCGGTGATCGTCCACGATCACGGCCGGACCGACATCCAGTTCGCGTTCGTCGGCGGCGGCGACAGCTTCGAGGAGCTGACCGCACTCGCATCGGAGCTCGAGCTCGACGACTACGTGACCTTCACCGGGCGCGTACCCGACGACGTGGTGTTCGACGTCCTGTCGACCGCCGACCTCGGCCTGTGCCCCGACCCGCTGAACCCGCTGAACGACGTGTCGACGATGAACAAGACCATGGAGTACATGGCGTTCGAGCTCCCGGTCGTCGCGTTCGACCTGAAGGAGACCCGGGTGTCTGCGAGCGACGCGGCGCTCTACGTCACGCCGAACGACGTGCGCGAGTACGCCGACACGATCGTGAAGCTGCTCGACGACCGGGGCCTGCGCGACGAGATGGGGCGCTTCGGCCGGACCCGGGTCGAGGAGACCCTCGCCTGGGAGCACCAGGCGCCGATGTACGTCGGGGTCTACGACCGCCTGCTCGAGGGCTGAACCGTGCCGGCAGCAACCGGGCCGGGAACGGCCAAGCGGATGGTGCGCGGCGCCGTGCTGATCGCGCTCGTGTACGTGCCGGTCGGCGCAGTGCTGCTCTTCGTGCGCTTCCAGACGTTCGCAGCGCCCCAGGCATTCGCCGCGTCGTTGCCTGACCGCGGCCCCGAGTGGTACTCCGGCGGGCTCGCAATCGCCGGCATCACCCTCTGGGGCGTCGCCGCGCTCGCGGCGCTCGCGGGCGGGATGAGCGCCTTCGGCGTTGCTGCGCTGCGTCCACCGCGACGGTTCCTGTTCGAAGCCGCCGTGGTCAGTGTGATGCTCGGCGCCGACGACGCGTTCCAGCTGCACGACCCGCGCACGCTCGGCATCCCGACCGCAGCAATGCTCGCCGTCGAAGCAGCGATCGTGATCGTCGTGGTCGTGACGAACCGCGACCTGCTGCTCCGCCGCGATGTCGGGCTGCTCGTGGTGGCGCTCGGCTTCGGTGCCCTCTGGATCGTGGCGAAGGGTGGACCGGGGGTCCCGATGCGCACGGCCCTCGAGTCCGGCGCGAAGTTCGCCACCGCCGCCGGATGGTCGGTCTACATCATGCGGCTCGCGTGGCGTACCGGGCGCAGCGCCGCGGCATACCGAGCCGAGCAACCGGCCACTGCGGCCGCGGTGCCTACCGCGGCCTGAGCCCGCTCTCCTCACTGACCACGAGGTAGGCCCGGCCGCAGGAGCACGAAAGCGAGTCGGGCAGCGACTCGCCGCACTCGCAGACCCAGCCCCGCCGGCGCGCCGGATTGCCGGCGACCAGCGCGTGCGCGGGTACGTCCCGGACGACGACGGCTCCCGCGGCGACGAAGGCGTGCTCGCCGATCGTCGTGCCACAGACGATCGTGGCGTTGGCACCGATCGTGGCGCCTCGCCGCACCCGGGTGGGCGAGAACCCCGCGGTCCCCCGCTTGATCGCGGCCCGCGGTCGCAAGTCGTTGGTGAAGACCATGTTCGGCCCGAGGAACACGTGGTCCTCGACCGTGACCTGATCCCAGACGAGCACCGCGTTCTTCACGGTGACCCCGTCGCCGATCACCGCGCCACCCTCGACGAACGCGTGGTCGCAGATGTTGCAGTCGGCGCCGATGACGGCACCGGGAAGAACGTGCGCGAAGGCCCAGATCCGGGTGCGCGCGCCGATGTCGTCACTCTCGCAGAGGCCGGCCGGATGCACGAAGACCGAAGGATCGCGACTCATGGCAACGCCTCTCCATTCGATGGGTGGGTCCGCAGGTGCCGGGCCGGATTGCCGACCCAGGTCTCCCCGGCCGGCACGTCGGTGAGGACCACCGCGCCCATGCCGACGAGCGCGCCGGCGCCGATCTTCACCTGCTCGCGCACCAGGGCACCGGCGCCAAGGTACGCGCCGGCACCGACGTGCACGGTACCGGCAAGACGCACTCCCGCCGCGAAGGTCGCGCCGTCGTCCACGACGTTGTCGTGGGTCAGGACGACCTGCGGCATCAGCACGACGTGCGCGCCGATCCGGACCGACGCGGTGGCGACCACCCCCGCGAGGACCACGCATCCCGGGCCGAGCGTGCACGAGTCGGCGAGCGCGGCGCCCGGGTGCACGACGCTCACGTACCGCTCGGGTGGCAACGCCAACCGGCCCGAGACCCGCAGGCGGGACGCGAGATCGCGCGTGCTCCCCGTCGCGAGCACGACCCGGACCTCGCTCGGCAGGTCGTGAACCAGGTCGAACGATCCGAGCACCGGCACACCGTCGATCGTCGTCCCCCAGCGGGTGGCCGCGTCATCGAGGAAGCCATGCAGCTCGAGACCCCCGCCGACCGCGGCCACCGCACGGAGCGCGGCTGCGGTCTCACGCCCCAACCCGCCCGCCCCGGCGATCACGACGGGGCTCGCCGCGCCGGGGGTCATCGCGTCGGTCCGGCCGCCTCGAGGATCGCTTCGACGACGCGGTCTTGCTCCGCGTCGGTCATCTCGTGGAAGAGCGGCAGGATCAGCGAGTCGTTCGCGATGCGCTCGGTGACGGGCAGCGGTCCGTGCGCGATGTCCGCACACGCCGGCTCGAGGTGTGAAGCCATGATGCCGCGGCGCGCCGAGACCCCGCGGTCGAGCAGGTGCTGCAACAGCTCGTCGCGTGTGCTCGGGAAGCTCGACGGCAGGAGCGCCCAGCACGACTGGTAGTTGGTCCGCCCCCACGGCGGGTCGTCCACGAGTGCGAGCCCTTCGATCGGAGCCAGCGCCTCGCGGTAGCGCCCGGCCCGGGCGCGCCGGGTGGCGACGATCGCATCGAGCTTCGCGAGCTGCACGATGCCGACGGCGGCCTGGATGTCGGTCATCCGGTAATTGAAGCCGACTTCGAGGTACTGCTCGAGCGTGACGGTCCGGCTGCCGTGCCGTTCCGCGGCGCTGACGCTCATCCCGTGCTCGCGCAGTCGGCGGAGCCGGGCCCCCCACTCAGGTCGGGTCGTGAGGACCATGCCCCCCTCGCCCGTCGTGATCACCTTGCGGGGGTGGAACGAGAGGACCACGAGATCCGAGCCCCCACCGATCGGCACCCCGCGGTGCTCGGCGCCGATCGCGCACGCCGCATCTTCCATCACCGCGATGCCGTGCCGGTCACACAGGGCACGGATGCCGTCGAGGTCGGCCGGGGTGCCACCCTGGTGCACGACCATGACCGCGCGGGTGCGCGGGGTCCGGACGGCGTCGATGGTCTCGGGAGTGACGTTCGCGGTCGCGAGGTCCACGTCGGCGAAGACCGGGGTGGCGCCGACGTAGCGCACCACGTTCGTGCTGGCGATGAACGACAGCGAGGGCACGATCACCTCGTCGCCGGGTCCGATCCCGAGCACCACGAGCGCCAGGTGCAGGCCGGCCGTGCAGGAGGACACCGCGACCCCGTCAACGGCCCGCAGCTGGTCGGCGACGGCGCGTTCGAACTCGACGACGCGAGGTCCCTGGGCGACCCACCCCGAGGCCACCGCCGCGGCGGCCGCCTCGGCCTCCTCGGGCCCGAGCCACGGCCGCATCACCGGCACGGTGGGTACCACCGTGGTGTCGGTCACGTCGCACCGCCGGTCGGGGTGACCGCGCGCTCGGCCCGCCACCACTGCACGAGGTTCTCGAGGCCGGTCGCCAGCGGCACTTCCGCCACGAATCCGAGATCGGCCTTCGCCGCAGCGGTGTCCGCCAGGCGGCGGCTGACCGGGTTGACGGCTCGCTCGGGCCCGAACTCCGGCTCGAGGTCCGAACCCATCGCGGCGACCATCGCCGCCGCGAGCTCGCGCAAGCTCGTCTCCGTGCCGCTCGCGACGTTGTAGACACGATCCGTGACCTCGGACTCGGCCGCGAGCACGTTCGCGCGGGCGATGTCGGCAACGTAGACGAAGTCCATGGTCTGGAGTCCCTCGCCGAGGATCAGCGGAGGCTGGCCGGCTTCGATGCGCTCCATCCACCGGACGAACACTTCGGTGTAGACGCCGTAGATGTCCATGCGGGGTCCGTACACGTTGAAGTACCGCAGCGCGACGTAGTCGAGGCCGTACATGTCGTTGAAGCTGCGGAGCAGCCCTTCGTTGAACGCCTTGGACGCGCCGTAGAGCGTGCGGTTGTGATACGGGTGCTGGGACTCGGTTGTCGGGAACTCGTCCGCGAGGCCGTAGACCGACGCGGACGACGCGGCGACGGTGCGCTTCACCCCGGCCTGGACCGCGGCCTCGAGCACGTTGAAGGTGCCGTCGACCAGCACCTCCAGCGCCAGGCGCGGGTCCTCCGCGCACTGGGTGATACGGAGCGCGGCCTGGTGGAACAGGACATCGATCCCCGCCATCGTCTCGGCCACGAGCGCGCGGTCGCGGATGTCACCCTCGATGATCCGGACCGGTCCACGCGCCATCGCGCTCGCCAGGTTCCCGAGGCGACCGCGCTCGAAGTTGTCGAGCACGACGATCTCGCGCACACCGAGGTCCGCGAGCTCATCCGCGATCGTGGACCCGATCGTCCCCGCGCCGCCCGTGATCAGCACGCGCTTGCCGGCCCAGAATTGCGGGTTCATCGGTAGCCGTCCAGCTTCACGGCCGCGCCGTCGTCGGCGAGGCTCCGGTTCGCAGCCTCGAGGATCTTCAGCACTCGCAGGCCGGCTTCTCCGTCGGTCAGTGGCGCGCGCTGCTCGCGGACCGCGCCGACGAGCTCGCCGACGACCCCCTGCAGCGCTTCGTGCTCGGGGAGCGCCGGGGCGGTCATGTCACCGATCCGGTACGAGATCATTGCCTCACGTCTCGTGTCGCCGGGGTTCTCACGGTGCTTCTCCACTCCCGTGTCGTACAGGCTCAGGCGCTGTTGCGGATCGAGGTCGTCCCAGACGAGCATCCGGCGCGACCCGCCGATGATCGTGGTCCGGATCTTGGTCGGGCTCAACCAGTTGACGTGCGCGTGCGCGATTCCACCACCCTCGAGCGGCAACGTGAGGTATCCGACGCAGGCCCGCCCGGCCCCGATCGGGTCCGCGCCCTGGGCGGCGACGGCCATCGGGGCGCAGTCGTCCGGCAGCACGAAGTCGAGGATGGAGAGATCGTGGGGCGCCAGGTCCCAGAAGACGTCGACGTCGCGCTGCACCAGGCCGAGGTTGATCCGCACCGAGTCCACGTACTGGATCTCGCCGAGCTCGCCGCCCCGCACCAGATCGCGGATCGCGCGGACCGCGGGCGTATAGCAGTACGTGTGGTCGCACATCAGGACGAGCCCGCGCTCGGACGCCGCGTCGACGAGCAGCTGACCGTCGGCCACCGACGGAGCCAGGGGCTTCTCCACCAGCACGTGCTTGCCCGCGTCGAAGCACGCCATGGCGACCGCCACGTGGGTGGCGGCGGGCGTCACGACCGCCACCGCCTCGACCGACGGGTCCGAGAGGACGACCTGGAGGTCGTCGGTGATGCCGACCGTGCTGTACCGGCCCACGGCCTTCTCGGCCTGGGCGCGCGAGAGGTCACACACCCAGCGCAGGTCCGCGCCCGGGTGGGCGGCGAAGTTCCGGACCAGGTTCGGACCCCAGTAGCCCGCGCCGACGACGGCGACGCCGACCGGCTGTTCACGCTCCGTGTTCATCAATCGCGCCCATCGAGTCGAGGGAACCGGCTGACCGCGCGCGGCCTCCTCATGCATCGGGTCCCTCGGGGCCCAACTGAATGGCTGCTTCGGCCAAAGGGGGGCCTCAGCCGGTGTACGTCTGGCTGACCGAGCTGACCGACGGGCTGCTGCCATCGGTGGCCCGGGTGATCGTGACCTGGTACTGGCGGTACCGGGCGGTCGCGGCGACGGTGCCTCCATTGGTCACGGTCGTGAACGCGGTCCAGGTGCCGTTCGGGGTGGCGACGTCGCCACTGCGCACCTTGACCGTCACCGAAGAGCCCGCCGGCGTGGACGTGACCCAGCTCACCGTGCCCCACGCCACCGACTTCGTGGCGTCGAAGACCCGCGAGGTGAACGTGCCCGATGCCGCGTACGGACCCATCCGCAGCCAGTTGACCGCGAGCGATGCACCGCCCGTCGCCAGCTCGCTGATGATCGGGCGCATCGACGTGAGCAGGATGCGCGAGTGGCTCGCGACCTGAACCCCGTCGATCTTGTAGACGACCGTCGTCAGGTTCCACTCCACCCGGAACACGTGCGCCGCGTTGAGGTACGTGGTGCCGAGGTTCGTCTCCGACACCGAGCTGCCGCTCGACTGCGTGCGGGCGTAGAGGTTGCCGTCGGCCTTGGTGCCGAAGACAGCCCACGGCGTGCCACTCGCGAGCGTCGTCGCGAACCCGATGTTCTCGTCCGGCGACGATGACGTGAACGTCCCGCTCGCCTCGAGCCAGCGGCCCAAGCTGAACGTCCCCGATGTGCCGACGCGGGTGCCGTTGACGGTGACCTTGCCGCCCGCCACGGTGGTCGTCCCACCGGAGGAGTTCGTCGTGCTCGTCCACCCGGAGGGCAGCGCGGAACCGCCGAACTCGGCCGCGGCGCCCGCCGAGAGCCCGACTTCGCCGTCCGCCGTCTCGGTCACCGCGGTGCTGCTCTGGGTGCCCGCGGTGAAGTCGGCGGTCGTCGTGTCGGTCACCGTCACCGGGAGGAACACCGTCGTGAACGAGCGGGTGACCGTCCCGGCCATGGTGTTGCCGGCCGTGTCCTTCGCCCCGGTGACGCTCGCGGTGTAGACGATGCCGTTCGCGAGTGCCGCGCTCGGCGTGAAGGTCGCGGTGTTCGTGGCGGAGTTGTAGGCCACGGTGCCCGGGATGTTCGTGTTCGACGCGTTCGTCAGCGAGAAGCCGATCGTCGCCGCCTGCACCGGCTCGCTGAAGGTCGCGGTCGGGGCGACCGACAGGGCAACGCCGGTGGCGCCCGCAGCGGGCGTCATCGCCGTCACCGTCGGCGGCGTCGTGTCAGGAGCCGCCACCGTCGTGAAGGACCACGTGATGGTCCCGGCCATCGTGTTGCCGGCGACGTCCTTCCCACCGCTCACCGTGAGCGTGTACGTCGTGCTGAAGGCCAGCGCGGCACTCGGCGTGAACGTGGCGGTGGTAGCTGCCGCGTCGACCGTCACGGTGCCGGGGACGTTGGTGTTCGTCGCGTTCTTCATCGTGAACGAGCCGGTCGGGGTCTGCATCGGCTCGCTGAACCTCACCGTCGGAGCCACGCTGACCGCGATCCCGGTCGCGCCCGACGCCGGCGTCGTCGACACCACTGTCGGCGGCGTGGTGTCCGCAACGGTGGTGAACGACCACGTGGTCGTCCCTGCCATGGTGTTGCCGGCGACATCCTTCGCCCCGGTCACACTCGCCGTGTAGACCGTGTTGTTCGCCAGCGGTGCGTTCGGCGTGAACGTCGCCACGTTGGTACCCGAGCTGTACGAGGTGGTCCCGATCACCGCGGTGTTGGTCGGGTCCTTGAGCGTGAAGTTGACGGTTGCCGCCTGCACCGCCTCACTGAACGTCGCGGACGGCGTCACCGAGGTCGCCACTCCCGTCGCGCCGGCCAGCGGCGTTGTCACGGTCACGGTCGGCGGGGTGGTGTCGGGCGGCGGCGCGGTGGTGAACGACCACGCGGTCGTTCCCGCCATCGTGTTTCCGGCCACATCCTGGGCCCCGGTCACCCGCGCGGTGTACACGGTGCTCGCTGCCAGCGGCGAGGTCGGCGTGAAGGTCGCAGTGTTCGAAGGCGCGTCATAGCTCACGGTGCCGGAAACGTTGACGTTCGCCGTGTTCTGGACCGTGAAGCCGATCGTCCCGGCCTGCACCGGCTCGCTGAACGTCGCCGACGGCGTCGCCCCGAACGCAACCCCGGTCGCGCCGGAGACCGGCGTCGTCGCGGTCACGGTCGGCGGCGTCGTGTCCGCGGGGGGCGCGGGCGTGAACAGCACGTCCACCCAGTAGTTCGTCGAGTTGAAGGTCTGGTCCGGGAACACCGTCGACGCGCTGTAGGCGTAGACCCCGTTCGGCGAGGTCACGGTGTTCGCGGGCGCGTGGAGCGAGCCCGTGTCCGTCCCACTGGACTGGAAGTACGCGCCGTCATGGGCGTAGCCGCCGTTCGGTGCGTGGTACGACGCGATGTACTGGGTGTTGGCCGTGACCGCGACCGGCGACGAGAACGTCACCTGCTGCCACCCGGTGGCGGTCTCGTTCGTGAACGTCGCGGTCGCCAGCTGCTGACCCGTCGCGGACCACAGGGTCCCGGTGTGGGTCCCCGTGTTGTCCGTGCCCTTGTAGAACCGCACGCCGTTGACCACACCCGACACGTCGGCCGTGAAGCGCACACCCAGCTCGACCGAGTTCGTGTCGTTGACGGTCTGGCTTCCCGGAACCGTCGCGTTCGTCCAGAGCGAGCACGGGCACGACGTGATCGCCGCCGTGGTGAACGACCACGACGTCGCCCCCGACATCAGGTTGCCCGCGATGTCCCGGGCCCCCGTCACACTCGCGGTGTAGGTGCTCCCCGCGCTCAGTGCCGCAGCCGACGTGAACGTGGCCACGTTGGTGGCGGAGTCGTATGTCGTGGTCCCGGCGACGTTCGCGTTGGCCGAGTCCTTGAGCGTGAAGGCGATCGTCGCGGGCTGCACGGGCTCGCTGAACGTGGCCGTCGGCGCGGCCGAGATCGCGATGCCGGTCGCGCCCGACACCGGCGTGGTCGCGGTCACGGTCGGCGGTGTGGTGTCCGCCGGGCCGGAGCCTCCGGGCGTGAACGAGACGTCCACCCAGTAGTTCGTGGACTGCCAGGTCTGATTCGGGAACGCGGTCGACGCGGCATACGTGTAGACGCCGTTCGGCGCCGTGGCCGTGTTGGCCGTCGCGTGGAGCGGCGCGTTGTCGACGCCCGATGCTGCAAACGCGTTGCCGTCCGCCGCGTAGTTCCCGTTGGGCGCGTGGTACGACGCGATGTACGTGGTGTTCGCGCTCACCGGCACCGGCGAGGAGAAGTTGACCTGCTGCCAGCCCGACGTGGACTCGTTCGAGAACGTCGCGGTCGCGAGCTGCTGACCCGTCGCGGACCACAGGGTGCCGGTGTGGGTCCCCGTGTTGCCCGCGCCCTTGTAGAAGCGGATGCCGTTGACGACTCCGGTGGCGTCGGCGGTGAACCTCACCCCGAGCTCCACCGAGTTCGAGTCGTTCGCACTCGCCGTGCCCGGAGTCGCGGTGACCGGCCAGATCGTGCACGGGCAGCTCGAGACGCCTGCCGTCGTGAAGGACCAAGAGATGGGACTCATCACGTTGCCGGTCGAGTCGGTCGCCCCCGAGACGGACGCGGTGTACGTGACGCTTCCCGCAAGGGCCGCGCTCGGCGTGAACGTCGCGGTGTTGGTGCCCGCCGCGTACGAGACGGCACCGGGGACGGTCGCGTTCGAGGGGTCCTTCAGGGTGAAGACGATCGATGCCGGCGTGACAGCCTTGCTGAACGTCGCCGTCGGGGTGGTCGACACCGGAAGACCGGTCGTCCCTTGCGCCGGGGTCTTGCTCAGCACGGTCGGCGCGCCCGCGTTGGTGTCGAACACCACGTCGACCCAGTAGTTCGTGCCGTTGTAGGTGCCGGACGGGAACAGCGTCGAGGCGCCGTAGGCGAACACCCCGTTGCCACCGCTCCACTCGACGGGCGCGTGGAGCACGCCCCGGTCCACACCCTTCTGGGAGAACGCGAAGGGATCGGCCGAGTAGTTGCCGTTCGGCGCGTGGTACGAGATCACGTACGTGGTGTTGGCGGTCACGGCGACCGGCGTCGGGAAGCTGGCCTGCTGCCACCCGCTCGCGGTCTCGCCCGAGAACGTCACGGTCGTCAGGAGCTGGCCGGTGTCGGTCCACAGGCTCCCGGTGTGCGTGCCGGTGTTGCCGGCACCCTTGTAGAAGCGCACGCCGCTCACGACGCCGTCGATGTCCGGACGGAATCGCATGCCGAGCTCGAGCGACGCCACCTCGCCGCTGGCCGGCGTCACCGGTGTCGCCGACGCGGCGAACAACGAGCACGGGCACTGCAGCGCCGCAGTCACCGACCGCGTGGCCACCGCACCGATGTTCGCGCTGTCGTCGACCGCGCGGGCCCGGATGGTCGCGCTGCCGGCGGCGGACGGGACCCAGGTGTAGCTCCAGTTGCTGGTCCCCTGCGCGGGGTGCCAGGTGACGCCGTCGGTCGAGACCTCGACGCCGGCCACGACTCCCCCGGTGTCGGTCGCGGTGCCGGTGACGGTGACGCCCTGGGGGGTGTTGATCGTGGCGCCGACGCTCGGCGCGGAGATCGTGGTGGTCGGGCCCACCGTGTCCGTGGACGCGGGCGAGGCAACGAGCCCCGCCGCGAGCGTCGCGGGCTGCGCGCCGAGGTCAGCGAGGATGTTGACGGTCGCCTGCATCATGTCGGTGCTCGGCGTCGCGTAGATCGGATCGATGCCCCAGGACCACTGGACGGTCCCCGAGTTGAAGACCTTCGCGCCACTCCCGGCCTTGTAGAGCGTCATGCTGTGCTTGGCGATACCCCCGCCGTAGTTGCTTCCGTAGTCCTGGATGTGGAAGGTGCCGGTACCAAGGTCGACGGTCGTCGACGAGAGGTCGATGTCGCCCGCGGGCCGGAAGCCGTTGTCCACGTCTTCGTTCCACTCGTAGCCGAGCGTGCCGACGGGGAACGTCGCGGTACCCCCGACCGGGAGCGTCGCCACGCTCGTGTTGCGCCACATTCGCAGGCCCGAGAAGGTCTGGGGCACCGAGATCGCGTCGGTCTGGCGATCGCCGTTGACCGTGAAGAGGTTGCCCGTCAGCGCGTTCTCAGGTTGTCCGCCGTCCGCCGGCGGGCTGAACCGCGGGTCTCGGAACGTCCCCGTCCACGCGGAGGTCGGGTCGATCTTCGCGTTCGCGAGGGTTTCCTTGTAGGTGACCAGCGTCCGGTAGTCCGTGTTGGAACCATCGATGCTCGGCTCGTAGCGCGTCTTCCAGAACATCTGGTTGCCGGAGAAGAACGCGAGGTTGACGCCGGCGTCGCGCGCGGCCTGCACGTTGGCGCGCTGCGCGCCCGACCAGTACTCGTCGTGCCCACTCGACATGAAGGTCTTGTGCTGCTCGAGCACGGACGCGCCGAGACGGTCCGTGTCGATCCCGGACTGGTAGCTCACGTCGTAGCCGTTGCGCTCGAGGAAGTGGACCATCTGCGCCTCGCTCGCCCAGAAGTCGTTGTGGAAGTCCACGTGGTCGAGGGGGCGGTTGTAGCTCACCTTGTAGGCCCGGCCGGGCTGCGCGCCGCCGGACCCGGTGCTCCCGAAGTACAGGCTGTTGCCGCCCCACTTGTTGTAGGCCTGCCACGTCGTGTCCGCGGTCTGCACGACGATGTCCGCATGGCTCGAGTCGTCGCGCACCACGAAGACGATCTCGTTCACCGCGGTGGTGTTCGGGCGCTTGAGGTAGGCGATGTAGACCCCGGAGACCGCGTCCGACGGAACGTTCCATGACGCCGATACGCCCCAGTTGCCGCAGTCGACGAGCCCGGTGGTCGCGTTGGTGAGGCAGGGCGGCTGGGTCTGGGGCAGCGTTGCCGACGGCGTAACCGTCGTGATCTTGCGCGTCCCGATGCCCTGGTACCAACCCACCCGGTAGATGTCGATCGAGTACGCGGCGGCCGCGGTGTTGATCTTGAAGTTGACGGTCTGGCCGGGGTTCACACTGCTGTCCGTCGTGAAGCCCTCGATGGCCGGGTCGAGCGAGGTGTCCGGCGGCGAGACGTTGCCGGTCTTCGTGTTCTCGCACGCGACCTTGCTGACCACGGGCGCGCAGGGGTCGCCGGCGGCACCGGCCTGCTGTGACAACACGGGAAGGCCGACGGCGACGAGAACGAAGCACGCGAAGAGCGCGACCAGGGCGCGCCGCGCCCGGCTGGCAAGAAGAGGAATCCGCGAACGGTCGCGATTCATGGTCGAGTTGCCTCCATCTGGCCCCGCCCGGGGCCCGCCGTGCCGGTGGTGGTCGCGGTGTTGGTCGCGCTGTCGATGGTCGTGCTGCTCGTCGAGACGAGACCGTCGTGGGGCTCCGGGGGAACCGTGACGCCCACGACGCGTGCGAACTCCTTGGCGCGAGCCGACCAGCTGTGGTGGCTCGCGAACGCCCGGCGCCGGTCCACGGCCGCGGGGGTCGACGGCCGCGCCAGGGCGCGCTCGACCGCGTCGGCGAACTGGTACGGCGTGCTCGGAACGATCGTGATGAGATCGGTGTCCAGCCAGCGGGCGGCCGGGAGATCCGTGCTCACGACGGGCAACCCGGCCGCGAGGTACTCGAGCGACTTGAGCGGGAAGCTGGCCCGGTTGAACGGCGTGTCGAGGTACGGGACGATCCCGACGTCCACGCCCGCCAGGTACGCGGGCAGGGCTTCGAAGTCCCGGGCACCGACCCATTGCACATTGGGTCGGGTGAGCAGCGACGTCAGCGCGTCGGCCGCGAGGCGAGGATGCCGCGGACCGACGAGGAGCAACGAGCAGCCCCGCTCCGCGACCGCGTCCAGCAGCGCGAAGTCGATGCGCTCGCCGATGTGGCCGACGAAGCCGACGACCGGTCCGGGAAGCTCGATGTCGGAGGCAGGAGCCACGGACGCCGTCGTGGCGAAGTGCTCGTCATCGCAGCCGAACGGGACGAGCTCGGTCGGCACGCCTCGCGCCCGCCACTTCTCGGCAACCAGCGGGTTCGCGGCAACGACCTCATCGACGATTCCCGCGATGCGCGCCTCGCCGCGGGCGATACGTCGAGTGCTCGAACCGATGAGCTCGGGGTTGCCGAGGAAGTCGTCCTGGGCCCAGTGGATGCGCCGGCGCTCGCCACAGCTCCCGAACAACAGGACCTCGGTCGAGGAGCCGAGGACACAACGCACGGAGCCGCCGAGCGCGAGCACGGCCTCGCGCACCGCCTTGCGGGTCCGGATGGTCGTGAGCCGGCTCATCCCGGGCCGCTCGGGCCCGGGCAGCACGACCGGCGTCAAGCGAGCAAGGCTCGGGCCGAGGAGCTGGAGCTCGGGCCGGCGCGGCACGGCAGGAAGACTCGAGTCACGGAGGTTGCGCGGCGAGACCGCAGGGTCGACGTACAGCACCGGGGCGTACCGGCTCAGCGCGGCGGCCAGGTGCTGATCCGCGAACCGGACCGCATCCCAGCGCGTCGCGGCCTGCAGCACGACGAGCCCGGACCAGTCGCCGGGCAGCTCCCCGGTCACGCCGAGCCGACGGCTTCGGTCGCGGTCTCGACGCTCTCGAGAGCTCGCGGTCCCGAAACTGGTGCTTCGGTGAATGGACGCCGGGCGAAGGTGCGCACCACACGTCCGAGAACGGCCTGGGCGGTGGCGAAGATGATGGCGAAGTCGAGGCCCACCGACCAGTTCTCGACGTAGAAGAGGTCGAGGCGGCGGTAGACGTCGAAGGACGGGTGCTCGCGGCCCTCCACCTGCCAGAGGCCGGTGATGCCGGGCAGGACCTGCTGGCGGCCGAGGAGCTCCTGGTCGAACTGGGCGACCTCGTGGGGGAGCGCCGGTCGGGGACCGACGATGCTCATCTCACCGCGCAGCACGTTGAAGAGCTGGGGAAGCTCGTCGATGCTCGTGCGTTCGAGGATCCGGCCGACCTTGGTGCGGCGCGGGTCCTGCTCGAGCTTGAAGAGAGGTCCGTCCTTGCGCTGGTTGACGAACGTGAGGTCGACGAGACGCGCTTCCGCGTTCGGGACCATCGTGCGGAGCTTGAAGAGCGTGAACGGCTCGCCGTCGCGACCGATGCGGGTCTGGTGGAACAACACCGGGCCGCGATCGCCCAGCTTCACGGCGAGGGCACTGACCGCGAGGAACGGTGCCGCGAAGAGCAGCGCCAGCGACGCGATCACGATGTCGATGGCCCGCTTCACGACCAGCTGCCAGCGGGCGAGCGACACCGGCTCGAGGTAGAAGAGCGGCTCGTGCGCGAACGGCAGGGCGCGCAGCCGGCGGTGGTCGATGCCCCGCAGGCCGCTCGAGAGGTGCACGTGCACCTTGTCGCGCAGGAGCTCGCGGGTCAGCAGGTTGAGATCGTCCGCGCCGATGTCGCTGACCGCGATGATGACGCCGTCCGCATCGGAGCCGCGCAGGATCTCCGCCGCCTCGCTCAACGGTCCGAGCCACGCCACGTCGCGACGCCATTCGTTCAGGCGCTCCCGCGGACCGACCACCCCGACGACGCGGTAGCCGAGCTCGGGGTGGAGCTCGAGCAGCCGAGCCAGCTCGCCTCCCTCGGTGCCCGTGCCGATGAGCACCACCGGACGGCAGAAGCGACCGTGGACCCGACCCCGGCGAAGCCACGCGCCGTAGAGGCC
>JADGON010000385.1 GCA_017882945.1 Acidimicrobiia bacterium
GCGAACCGCACGGTGGCAGGTGCCCCCAGGGGAGTTCGAATCCCCGTTACCGCCTTGAAAGGGCGGCGTCCTGGGCCACTAGACGATGGGGGCTCGCTCCTCTGAGAGGCAGCGCATCCTAGCAGTCAGTCCAATTCGCGGAGCCGGGGCCGCCCAGTCGATCCCCGAACCCGCTTCACGCGATCTTCGCGTGTGGGCACCGCGGGCATTGAGGGCGCAGACGTACCATTCGACTGGGCACTTCGTCGGTGACCGCTGACGAGGACGGTGAGACGGCGGAACCTCGGCCGAGGAAGGCAAGCGTCCGTGGGAGCGACTCCCCTCGACGTCGTCATTGCCGGCGTCAACAAGGCGGGCACCACGTCGTTGTACGTCTCCCTCGCCGAGCATCCTCAGGTCGTGCCCTCGGCGGTCAAGGAGACCCGGTTCTTCCTGCCCGCTCGTTACGGCAAGCCCATGGCTCCGATCGAGGTCTACGACAGCTACTTCGAACCCGTGGCTGGTGGCGGCGCGCGGCTCGAGGCAACACCGTCGTACTTCTACGGCGGCGCGCCCGTCGCGCGAGCGATCGACGAGATGCTGCCGTCGGCGCGGGTCATCGTCGTGCTGCGCGAGCCGGTCGCCCGCGCGATCTCGTTCTTCGAGTACCAGAAGACGCGCCTGCGCCTGCCCCCGGAGCTTCCGATCGAGGACTACCTCGCGCACGCGGACGCGCTCACCGACCTGGACTTCCTCGATCCCGCCAACGAGCGGTACTTCGCGGTGCGTGGTGGTCACTACGCGGACTTCCTTCCTGCGTGGCTCGAGACGTTCGGTCCGGACCGCTTGCGGTTGCTCACCTTCGAAGAGCTCACGGCCGAGCCGGCACGTGTGCTCATCGGGACGGCGACGTGGCTGGGGCTCGACCCGATCCTGCTCCCCAACGACGCGCTCGCGGCCGAGAACCGAACCATGGGGTTCAAGAGTCGGAGGCTGCAACGCATGGCGCTCGGCGCGAACGACCGCTTCGAGCGGATCCTGCGGCGGCATCCCGAGATGAAGCGCCGCGTGCGCGCGCTGTACCTCCGGTTGAACGGCCAGCCGGCCGGCAGCTCCATCAGCGGTGACGTGCGTCGAGACCTCACCGCGCGCTTCCGGGAGCCGAACCGACGCCTCGCGGCTCAGCTCTCGTCGGCCGGGCTCGAGCTGCCTGCGTGGCTCGAAGGCGCGGAGCCCCGAGCCGTCGGGATTCCCTGACCCCGGACGAGTCGCAAGACCCCGATGTAGATCGCGGCCCCGACGGCGCCCACCGCGGCGAGCAGTCCGATCGTGGCGATGCGACCCATCGGCCCGAGGGCGTGGAACAGGGCCCACGCCGCGGTGCCGAGCACCGCGGATGTGACGAGCGCCAGGGGCAGCGCGCGCGGGAAGAGGGGCTCGTGCAGCCGCCGATGCAGCACGACCCCGAGCGTGAGCGCGCCGAGCAGGTACGCCAGGCTGTGCCCGAACCCGAGCGCGAGGACCACCCCGGTGCCGTGGGCGGCGTGGGTGCCCACGACCATGAATGCGGCCCCGACGCATGCGGTCACCAGCGCGACGATCGCCGGGGTCCGGCTGTCACCCCGGGCATAGAGCGCACGCGCGTAGAGCAGGAACACGCTGTACGGCAGCAGCCCGACGCCGAGTGACGCGATGGCTGCGGCCAGCAGGTCGACGTTGTGGCTGTGGCTGTCGACGGTGATGGCGCGCATCGCGGGGACCGCGAGCGCGATGAACGCGGCGGAGATGGGAACGACGAGCATCGACATGCTGTCTGCTGCCCAGCGCACGCCGCGCGCGAACGCGGGGTCGTCCCGATTCGCGTCGAGCGTGAGCTCGGGTTGGATCGCGGTCTGCACCGGGTGGGCGAGGATCGCGTAGGGCGCCAGGAACAGCACGAACGCGAACTGGTACGCGACGACACCACCCTCCACCTGGTTGCCCAGGACGATCGCGGCACCGAGCAAGATGCCGATGCCGGCGTGCTGGAGCACCGCCCAACCGGAGAGACGCATCAGGCTGCGCAGCCGGTCGTCTCGCGGCATGAGTCGCGGTCGGAGGCGGAAGCCGGTGCGGTGCAGCGCGACGGCCGGGACACCGACGAACCCGAGGACGCCGATCGTCGCGCCGAGCGCCAGCACCAGCTTCTCGGCGAGGGTCAGGTCGAGATCTCCGTTGCTCCCGTGCAGCACCCAGAAGATCGCGAGCGAGATCACGAGCGCGACGGTGTTGGCGATGGGGGCGATCGCGGGGATCGCGAAGCTGCGCTTGGCGTAGAGCACCGCGGTCGAGACCGTTCCCCAGCCGTAGAAGATGACCTGGGGGATGAAGAACCAGAGGAAGAAGGTCGCGAGGCTCTCCTGCTGGGCTGCGATCTTCGCCGTCGGGGCGCCGGTGGTGAGCACCGCGGCGATCGCCGGTGCCGCGATGAGCCCGATCACCGTGACCACGCCGAGCCCGATCAGGGCGATGCCCAGGATCCCCGACGCCAGCCGTTCCGCTTCCGCATCGTCGCCGGCTTCGAGGTGTTGCACGAACGTGGGAACGAGCACCGCGGAGAGCGCGCCAGCCGCGAGCAGCTCGAAGAGGACGTTCGACACCGAGCTCGAGGCCTGGAAGGTGTTGCCGAGGTAGGTGGTGCCGAGCACGGCGGCGACCATCCAGACGCGGATGAACCCGACGCTTCGCGACAGCAGCGTCGCGGCGCCCATGCGGGTTGCCGCGCGCGTGACCCCTTCGCTCGATGTCGTCGCCAAGTCTCGGCCCCTTCCAAAACCAGCCTACGAGAGCCGAGATCGACGTCACTGCCGCGGGATATCGTGCTGCGGGGTCGCTAGCTCAACTGGTAGAGCACCGGGCTTTTAACCCGTTGGTTCCGGGTTCGAGTCCCGGGCGGCCCACCGGGGCCGACACCGCGGTTGCGAGGCGTGGCACAGGTACGATCCGCGCGATGCCCCCGGAGCTCCCGATCGGTGTTGTCGCGGACGGCACACCGATGCTGCGCGCGGGCGTGGTCGGCACGCTGCGCGGTGCGGGGCTCGAAGTCCCGGGCGAGACGGGGCTCGCCTCGGAGGTCGGTGAGCTCGTCAACCGCCATCACGCCGAGCTGGTGGTGATCGGGTCGCTGCCGGACATGCCGGTGGTCGAGCTCCTGCGCCGGTTGCGCGCCCAGCCCGACGGGCCACGGGTCGTCTTGCTGCTGAGCCGCATCTCGCCGGATGCGATCGCGGAGCTGCTGAGCCTCGATGTGGAGGCGATGGTCCCGCGCGCGATCGACGCGGCCGACTTCGTGCGCGCGGTGGAGCGGGTGCGCCTGGGCGAGCGAGTGGTGGATCCCGGCATCCTGATCGCGGACGGATCGGCAGATGACGAGCCAGGAGAGTCGAGCGTGCTCACCGCGCGCGAGCGGGAAGTGCTCGTCCTGCTCTCCGAAGGGCACTCCAACCGCGAGATCGCCTCGTCACTCTTCGTGTCGCTCCCGACGGTCAAGACGCACCTTGCGCACATCTACGCCAAGCTCGGGGCGAAGAACCGCAATGAGGCGCTCGGGCGCGCCGTGGCCGGCGGACTGTTGTAATGCGGCCTGCTGTGGCGCGGGCGCTTGACATCCGCGGAGTCGCGGGTCGGCCGCCTTATGCTGAGAAACGGGCGGACTGCGTTCCACGGAAGGAGTTCCCGGGTGCTCGTGCTCACACGGCGATCGAACCAGAGCATCATGATCGGGAAAGACATCGTGGTGACCGTGCTCGAAGTGCGCGGCGAGCAGGTCCGCATCGGTATCAAAGCTCCGCGCGAGGTCGAGGTGCATCGTGAAGAGGTCTTCGAGGCCCTCCACGAGAGCGAAGTTCCCCCCTCCGCCTGACTTCCCGCACCGGAACGGCTCTCTGACCGGTCTCTGACCCGTCCGGCCGGCTCGGCACCGTTGACGCTCCGTTCACATCAGCGTCGCGTCCCCGTGACGTCGGGCGTCCAGGATGGGACGTGCACGAACCGCCGAGCGGCGGTGGGCCGACCACTCCCCCCCGGTCGGGCCCACCGCTCCTCGGACCCTCGCCAGCGGACCCGCCATCCGGCGGGTCCGCTGCTACGAGGAGAGTGCGGCTCCGAGAGGCACGTAGCTCCGGCCCAGTGCTTCGGCCACGATCGGATGCGTGACCGCGCCGGCGACCGTGTTCACACCCTGGGCCAGCGCCGGGTCCCCGGCGATCGCGCCGGCCACGCCGTGCACCGCAAGGGTGAGGGCGTACGGGAGGGTGGCGTTCGTCAACGCGTACGTCGATGTGAACGGCACCGCGCCGGGCATGTTCCCGACGGCGTAGTGCAGGACGCCGTGGAGCTCGTAGACGGGGTCGGCGTGGGTGGTCTCGTGCGTGGTCTCGACGCAACCGCCCTGGTCGACCGCGACGTCGACGATGACTGCGCCCTTCTTCATCGTCCGCACCATGTCCTCGGTCACGACCAGAGGCGCGCGTCCGGCCGGCACGAGCACTGCGCCGATCACGAGATCGGCATCGACGACCGCGCGGCTCACCGCACCGCGATTGCTCGCGAGCGTCACGATCCGGCCCTGATGGATCTGGTCGACCCACCGCAGCCGGTCCAGGTTCTTGTCGAGCAGCAGCACCTCGGCTTCCATGCCCTGCGCGATCCACGCGGCGTTCCACCCGACGTTGCCCGCCCCGAGGACGACCACCCGCGCGGGACGGACACCGGGAACCCCGCCCAGCAGGACGCCGCGGCCGCCGAGCTCGCGCTCGAGGAACCGCGCGCCGACCTGGGTCGCCATCCGTCCCGCGACCTCACTCATCGGCGCCAGCAGGGGCAGGCTGTGATCGGCGTGCTGGACGGTCTCGTACGCGATCCCGGTGACCTGGTGCTCGAGGAGCGCCGCGGCCACGCCCGGGTAGGCCGCGAGGTGCAGGTAGGTGAACAGCACGAGACCCGGGCGGAGGTAGCCGAGCTCGTCGGGTTGGGGCTCCTTCACCTTGAGGATCATCCCGGCGCGCGCCCAGACATCGGCTCGGGCCGCGACGATCTCCGCGCCCGCGGCCAGGTACTCGGCGTCGGTGATCGCGGAGTCGACCCCGGCGTCGGCCTCGACCAGCACCGTGACGCCGTGCGCGGTGAGCTCGTGGACCCCGTCGGGCGTGATCGCGACGCGGTGCTCGCCTTCCTTGACCTCCCGCGGGATGCCGACGACCATCGCGCCGCCCACCCCGGCGGTCATGCGCTCTGCATCCGCTTCCAGGCTTCGGTCAGGCAGGTGCGCAGCGTCGTCTCGATGATGTCGAACTCCTCGGGCCCGGCGATCAACGGCGGTGACAGCTGTACGACGGGATCGCCGCGATCGTCAGTGCGACAGATCAGGCCTGCCTCGAAGAGCCGGGGCGAGAGGAAGCCGCGCAGCAGCTCCTCGCCCTGTTGCTTCGTGAAGCGAGCCCGCGTCTCGGGATCGGCCACGAGCTCGAGCGCCAGGAAGTAGCCGGCGCCGCGCACGTCACCGACGATCGGCACGTCGCGCAGGCTGTCGATGCGGGCGCGGAACTCGGCTTCGTTGGCCTGGACGTGCTCGAGGATCTGCTCGTCCTCGAACAGCTCGAGGTTCTTGAGGCCGACCGCGCAGCTGACCGGATGGCCGCCGAACGTGATGCCGTGCAGGAAGCTCGCGGCACCTTCGAGGAACGGCTCGGCGAGGAAGTCGCGACAGATCACCGCCCCGAGCGGTGAGTAGCCGCTGGTCAGACCCTTGGCCGCGGTGATGATGTCGGGCTGGTAGTCGTAGCGCTGGGCCCCGAACATGGTGCCCAGCCGGCCGAACGCGCAGATGACCTCGTCCGAGACCAGCAGCACTCCGTGCCGGTCACAGATCTCGCGCACGCGCTGGAAGTAGCCCGCGGGCGGGACGAAGCAACCCCCGGCGTTCTGCACCGGCTCGAGGTACACGGCGGCGACGGTCTCGGGACCTTCGGCGAGGATCCGCTGCTCGATGGCATCGGTGCTGAGCGCCATGAACGCGGCCTCGTCGTCTTCGAGCGCGTGACGGAACCGGTTCGTGTTCATCACGTGCGACGTGCCCGGCGTGAGCGGCTCGAAGGGCTCCTTGAGCGCGGAGACTCCCGTGATCGCGAGCGCACCCATCGTCGTGCCGTGGTACGCGGTGTCGCGGGCAATGACCTTGTAGCGCTCGGGTTGTCCGATCGCCCGGAAGTACTGCCGGGCGAGCTTCCATGCCGACTCCACGGCCTCTGACCCACCGGTGGTGAAGAAGACCCGGTTGAGATCGCCGGGCGCGAGCTCGGCCAGCTTGGCGGCGAGCTCGATCGCCGGTGGATGCGCGTAGCTCCAGATCGGGAAGTACTCGAGGGTCTCGGCCTGGTCGCGCGCCGCCTCGGCGAGGTCGGCGCGCCCGTGACCGAGCTGCACGGTGAACAGTCCCGAGAGCGAATCGAGGTAGCGGTTGCCGTGGGCGTCCCAGAGGTAGCAGCCCTTCCCCTCCGCGATGATCGGGACGTCGTGCTCGGCGTACGCGCCGAGCCGGCTGAAGTGCATCCAGAGGTGACGCCGCGCCTGGTCGTTGAGCCGGTCGACGTCGTACGCGTGCTTCGGGCGGTTCGTGTCCACTATCGGGTACCCCATGCGTAGGTCTGCTTGTACAAGCGCAGGTAGGTGAAGGTCTCGGTGCTGCGCACTCCGGGAATGGAGCGCACCTTGTCGTTGAGCAGGGCGAGGAGGTGCTCGTCGTCCTCGCAGACGACTTCCATCAGCAGGTCGAACGAGCCGCTGACGACCACGACGTAGGACACCTCGGGGATCGAGGCGATCGTGTCCGCGACCCCGCGGAGGTCGCCCTCGATCTTGAGTCCGATCATCGCCTCGCGGCGGAACCCCAACGTGAGGGGATCCGTGACCGCGACGATCTGGACGACGCCGGACTCGACGAGGCGCTGGACCCGCTGGCGCACCGCCGCCTCGGACAGGCCGACGGCGGTGCCGAGCTTCGTGTACGGGAGCCGACCGTCCTGTTGGAGCTGCTCGATGATCGCCTTGTCGACGTCGTCGATCACGACCGGGCGCTCAGAGCCGGTGCGCTCGCCGGTCCGGCGGCTGCTCGTCATTCCATTCCTCCTCGAATCCCAGAGTCTCCCCCGCCAGTGCATCCGACCGCAAGGGAATCCGTTGCCCTTGCGGGCTCAGACTGCGGATTCCAGAGTCCTCGGGCCCTCAAGCTACGAGATACGGCGCGATGGTCCGGAACATCAGTGCTCGATCAGCGAGGTGGCCAGCTCGGCCGGGGTGGTGACGAGGGCGAAGCCGTCGGCCGCGAGCCAACCGTGGTTCCGCCGGTGCAGGTCCTCGGCCGCGTCGTACCGGTTGAGCGCGACGACGAGGCGGGCGCCGACCCCGCCGTCGGAGAACGCGGCCGTGGCGAGCCGGACCGCGTTGATCGTTCCCAGACCGGCCGGTGCGACGAGGACGACGACGTCGGCTTCGAGCGCGCGAGCGAGCGTCACGGTGTCGCCATCGGCGGCCAGTGGTGACCGCGGTCCCCCTGCGCCCTCGACGACTCGCATCGCTGCCGGGCCGGTTGGCCCGGGCGCGATCTCCGCAACCAGATCGGCGATCGTGAAGCTCGGGAGCCCGAGCGCGTCGGCCGCCATCGGGGGCGCCATCGGGAGCGGGTACCAGCGATGCCGCGGGCAGACCGTTTCGGCGGGCTCGCCACTCGCGTGGGCGAGGATCTCCGCATCGGTCGTACCGAGCTCGTCGGGCGCGTAGGACTGCGCGGGCTTGCGCGCCGCGACCGCGACGCCGTGGGCGCGCAGGATGTCGACCGTTGCGCGGCCCCACCAGGTCTTGCCCACATCGGTGGCCGTACCGCTGAGCAGGACCGTGCTCACGCGAGTCCGAGGCCTTCGAGCGCGGTGCGCAGCATCCGGACCTGGCTCACCGAATGTGCGGCAGAAAGCGCGACCCGCAGGCGTGACGTGCCGACCGGCACGGTCGGGGGGCGGATCGCGGGAACGAGCACGCCGAGCTCGAGCAACGCCTGCGCTGCCGCGAGTGCGCGCTCCTCCTCGCCGCAGACGACGGGGACGATGGGCGACGGGTGACCGGGCCGCAGCTCCTCGACGTTGTTCCGGAGGCGGGTCCGGAGCGCGTCGCCTTCCGGGCTCCGGACGA
>JADGON010000079.1 GCA_017882945.1 Acidimicrobiia bacterium
CCCCGGCCCGGTCCCCCATGGCCAGGATCGCCGAACGCGGGAGCGTGTGGTTGAGCCGGTGGGCGATCGCGGCCGACTGCACGAAGAAGTCCTCATCACCGCGCGCGTCGATCCTCGTCGCGTAGCCCGCGCCTGCGGCCACCACGACGACGAGCGCGACGCCGCCCAGCCCGATCGCGAGCCGACCGGGCCGCACGGTGCGCGAGCGCGTCACCCGGTCGACCGAGGCACGGGCGTTCCACCAGATGACCGCGTTCGCGACCACGACTCCCGGTCCGAGCAGCAGCACGAGCGTGGCGGCGTAGTAGTACCAGGAGAGGAGCTTCCACGACGTGGTGCGGTCGTAGTACGCGACGAGGAGCAGTCCCGACGCGTAGGCCAAGGCCACGAGGGTCGAGAGCTCGACCATCCGACGGCGCTCGCCGGTTCCCGTGCCGGATCGTCGCGTCGCCCACAGCGAGAGCAGGACGAGCACGACGACGATCGTCGCCGCGAGCCCCGGCCCGATCGGCCCCGGGACCCCGAGACCCTCCTTGAAGTACGCCCTCATGTCCGGCCAACCCGTGGTCGGGCTCGGCAGCGACTTCGCACGACCCGATACCGGGATCGGGCTCGAGAAGAGCGCCTGGTTCACCGCCGTATACACGACCAGCGCGATCACCGTCGGTCCGGCGAGTGCGACGGCAGTGCGCAACACCTGGATCCAGCGCTGCCGGCGCTGCACCATGCGCACGAGGATGGCCAGGCCGAACAGCCCCACCACACTGGCGGCGTCGAGCCGGCTCAACACCACGAGCGCGAACGCGACGCCCGTCAGCCAGACGCGCCCGATGCTTGTCGCCCCGCCGGGCTCGTCACCACTGAGCAACCCGGTGACGAGCACCATGCGGACCGAGACGAGCAGAAACGCGAGCAGGATCGGCGTCTCGACCCCGTTGAACGGTGGGCTGCGGAGCGCGACGGCGGCAATCGCGGCGCTCGGGAGCACCCCGATCCAGAAGGTGCGCTCGGCGCCCACGGCTCGCGCGATGGCGCGGACCTGCACCATGTCGACGACCCAGAGCGCCCCGGCGAGCACCTTCGGCACGATCATCCCGGCGGACTTGCCCCGGAGGACGACGAAGAACGGGACGAGCGCCAGCAGCCAGAGCGGGTGGTATCCGTTCGTCGAATGGATGCCGTCCCAGGTCGAGCCCTTCCCCACGGCGACGTTCTGCGCGATGCGGAAGTAGTAGTACGCGTCGTCCTGAGCGAACTCGACGAGGCCGAGCCGGTTCGACGTGATCATCCGGCTCACCTGGAACACCGCGACGCCGAGACCGATCAGCGTGTACGGCAGCGCCGGGAAGTGGAACCAGACCCCCAGCCGGGCGACCGCTCCGGTACGGGCCTCCACGGGCTCGGGAGGCGAGGCGCGCATGATCAGGGGACGGTAGCCGTTCCCGCGATCACACCGATCGCGCGGTTCGTGTGTTACGCGCCACGGTTCGCGTCCAGAGAAGCGGGAGCGCGCCGCCCCGCAGTGTCGGGCGCGCATCGCAACCCGACGCACGCAATGCGCTCACGAGACCACCATCGTGGCCGCGCCGGTGCAGGTTCACCCGAGCAGGTTCTGCAGCTCGCTGTCGCCGGCGGCCGAATGCTCGGCGAACTTGTCCAGCCACGCGTGGAAGTCGTCCGAGCCCGAACGGTCCGCGATGGCCCGCGGTATCGCCGGGAAGTCGTAGTCCTCGCTCGGCAACGGCGGGTGGTCGGAGGCGGGCTTGCGCGCCATCACCTGGTCGATCACCGGCTCCAGTCGCGCCGCCTTGTCGCGAGTCGCCTTCTCGTCACGGTCCTTGAACTCGGGGAGGACCTCGCGACCGAAGAGCTCGAGGCTCTCCATGATGTGCTCGTGGCGGTTGTTCCCCGCCTGAGAGCAGAAGATCACCTGGTCGACCCCGCACTCCTCGTAGCGGCGCAGGTAGTCGCGGACCTGTTCGGGCGTGCCGACGGCACCGCGGAGGCCACCGAGCCCGCCCTGCACGACCTTGGCCCCGAGCCGCTCGCTATTGGCGCCCGCGGCCGCGACCGCCTCCGGGTCGAAGCCGTGCTCGGCGCGTCGCTGCTGGTACTCGGCCCAGACATCGGTCGTGCCGGGTGCGTGACGACCGAACACGTAGTAGTGCGCCAACGAGTAGCCGAAGAAGTTCGCGCCCTCGAGCCCGCGCTCGAGAGCCGTGTCCTCGTCCTTGTCGCACATGAACGTCGTGACGCACGCAACCTGCGCGTTGACGGCATCGCCGATCGGGACGCCTTCGTTCGCGAGGGTCGAGTAGTAGTCGTTGACCCATTGGCGCGCCTCTTCGGGGTCCACGAACGCGAACGCCAGCGCACCGATCGCCTTCTGCGCGGCAAGCAGGATCGTGTCGCGCCGACTGCATGCGACCCAGACGGGCGGGTGCGGCTTCTGACGCGGCTTGGGCACCACGTTGCGCGGCGGCATGGTGACCGACTTGCCATGATGACCGGTGAACGGGGACTCGGTCATGCACCGCAACGCGACGCGCAGTCCCTCTTCCCACAGCTCGCGCTTCTCGAGCGGGTCGACGAGGAATCCGCCGAGCTCCGCCTCGGACGACGACTCGCCGGTGCCGAAATCCGCGCGCCCGCCGGACACGAGGTCGAGCATCGAGACGCGCTCTGCGACGCGCGCGGGATGGTTGAACGGCGCCGGGGTCTGCACGATGCCATGGCCGAGCCGGATGTTCTTGGTGCGCTGCGAGGCCGCGGCGAGGAACACCTCCGGGGCACTGCTGTGCGAGTACTCCTCGAGGAAGTGATGCTCGACCTCCCACACGTACTCGATGCCCAACGAGTCCGCGAGCTCGATCTGATCCAATGCATCCTGGATGAGGCGGTACTCGCTGTCTTCCTCCCATGGTCGCGGGAGCTGGTGCTCGTAGAAGACGCCGAACTTCACGTGGACTCCCTCATGGCTTCCCGGTCGTCATCGGGGCGCGGTCAGCCCGCGCGTGGAACCCCTCCAGGAGCTCGTCGCGGCGGGGATGCGACGCGAGCGCATCTTCCACCTCGCGCACGCGCAGGCGCCGGTTCTGCTCCCGACCGGCACCGAGCGACTCCTCCAAGCCCCGATCCCAGAGCGGACCGACCACGTCGGTGCCGGTGATGTGCCGTCCGGACTCCCCGATGAACGTGCGATCGCGCATCTCGGTGAGCGCAGTCGCGAGGTAGGCGACATGCGGCGCTTCGTCCTGGCGGATGTACGAGACCAGCCGCGCGGCATCACCGTCACCGGCGACCAGGTCGGGATCCGACAGCAGCTCCTCGGCCCACGCGAAGACATGATGGGCGGATATCTCGATCAGCAGGATGCCGATCATCCGCCGGATCATCGCCTCGAGCTCGACATCCACGTCGTCCAGCACGCGCGCCGCGAGCAGCCGCTCGCGCGCCGTGGCGGGATCGGGTGCCGGGCCGCCGGTTGAGATCCCCATGCGTTCGAGCATCATCGCGGTCTGGTCCTCGGTCACCGGGTGCTCGAACGCCAGGTCACGCACGGCGAACCACATGTGCCGGTGACCGGCTTCCTCGTCCCAACCCGCTTCGTCGCGGGCGTGCGCCTCGAACAGCCCGCGGTCAAGGTGCTCGACCGCGGATCCCGCGATGCTGTCGGCGAAGAACCGCTGCCGATCAGGGACGGCCGCGTGGCGGATCATCGCTCCGAATCCCTCGACGGTGCCGATCCGGGTGAGCGTCATGATCAGCGGCTCACGGACCCCCTGCTCGAGGAGGTACCTCGACTGGGCCACGTTGGGGTAGGTCGCCGGCCAGGCCGCGAGCGGGACGTCGAGCAGCTCGGTGCCGAACTCCTCGCGATGGCGCGCCTGCCAGGCCTCGATCGCCGGGGTTCTGAACCGCGTGCGCGGCGAGCGGTACCGGCCGTCGGCATCGAACCCACCGTGACACCGGTATCCGCCCAGGATCAGCGGCTCCGCGACCGGATCACCCTCGAGGATCTCCGCTTCGGTCCACACCGTCGGGACGTTGCTGCTCATCGGCCGGCTCCAGAAGACACCCGGCGAGCGTAGACCCGCGGTCCGTGCCGGACTCAGGCGGCGACGCGTGACTCGACTTCGGCGATCTGGTCGTTCGTCATCACAGCCCGCAGCGATGCGATCGCGACCTCGAGCTGATCGAGGCTCGGCTCACGCGTGGTCATGCGCTGCAGCGTGAGGCCCGGCTTCATCGCGATGCGCACCCACCGCTTGTCCATGTGCCTGGCGGCGAAGCGGATCACCTCGTAGGCGATGCCCGCGATCACCGGGATCAGCACGATCCGGGACAACACCAGGACCGGGAGCGCGGGCCGCCCGATGACCGAGTACACGATGATCGCGATGACGAGCACCGTGAGCAGGAAGTTGGTGCCGCACCGAACGTGCTGGGTGGTGAACCGCTGCGCGGACTCCGGGGTGAGCGGCACGTCGTTCTCGTACGCGGCGATCGCCTTGTGCTCGGCGCCGTGGTACTGGAACACCCGGCGGATGTCGGGCATCAGACCGACCGCGGTCAGGTACCCGAGGAAGATGCCGAGGACGAGCGCGCCCTCGAGGACGTGGAACCAGAAGCCGTTGATGTCGAGCAGGCTGGAGAGACCGCGTGCGCCGAGCGCCGGGAGCAGCACGAAGAACCCGGCGAAGAAGACCAGGGCGATGACCATGGTCACCCCCATGCCCTTGCTGCCGAGGCGCTCCTCCTCGGGAACCTGCTGGTTCGCCGACCACGAGAGGGCTTTCATTCCGAGCGACATCGACTCGGCGAGGTTCATGACGCCGCGCAGCAGGGGCACCCTGGCGTACTTCTCGGCCCATCGAGGAGCGTCGTGCACCTCGACATCGATGCCGCCTTCGGGGTTGCGCACTGCCACTGCCCACGAGGACTCGCCGCGCATCATCACGCCCTCGACGACAGCCTGTCCCCCCATGTACCGCGGCTGGTCGGCCATGCGGCGCTCCCCGGTCTACTTCTTGGCGGACTTGGAGTACCGGCGCTGGAAGCGCTCCACCCGACCACCCGTGTCCACGAGCTTCTGCTTGCCCGTGTAGAAGGGGTGGCACTCCGAGCAGAGCTCGACCCGCAGCTCCTTGGTGGTGGAGCGGGTGACGAACTCGTTGCCGCAGGAGCAGTGCACGCGGCTTTCGGCGTACGTGGGGTGAATGTCAGTCTTCATAATGAATCCAGTCTACGGAGTCAGGCGTTCAACGGGCCAGCGGGCCAGAAGATTCCTGGCGCCCGAGCCGGTGCGCCGGCTCAGACGCCGGCCGGGGCCTTGGCGATCTCGGCGAGGAACTCGTCGTTGCTCTTGGTGGTCTTGAGCTTGTCGATCAGCAGCTCGAGACCCGGTGCGCTGCCGCCGTCGGCTGCGAGGGCGTTGAGCACCCGCCGGAGCTTCCAGATCTGATTGAGCTGGTTGCGCTCGAAGAGCAGCTCTTCGTGGCGGGTCGAGCTGGCGTTGACGTCGATCGCCGGGTAGAGGCGTCGCTCGGCCAGGCGCCGGTCGAGACGCAGCTCCATGTTCCCGGTGCCCTTGAACTCCTCGAAGATGACCTCGTCCATCCGGCTGCCGGTCTCGATGAGGGCGGTGGCCACGATCGTCAACGACCCGCCTTCTTCGATGTTCCGGGCTGCGCCGAAGAACTTCTTCGGCGGGTAGAGCGCCGTCGAGTCCACACCACCGGAGAGGATCCGGCCCGAGGCGGGCGCCGAGAGGTTGTACGCACGGGCGAGCCGGGTGATCCCGTCGAGCACGATCACCACGTCCTTGCCCAGCTCGACCATGCGCTTCGCGCGCTCGATCGTCAGCTCGGCGACCTGGGTGTGCTCGTCCGAGGGGCGGTCGAACGTGCTCGCGACGACGTCGCCGCGCAGCACGTGGCGCTTCATGTCGGTGACCTCTTCGGGCCGCTCGTCGACGAGCAGGACCATCATGTAGATATCGGGGTGGTTGTGGGCGATGCCGGCGGCCATCTGCTGCAAGAGAATGGTCTTGCCGGTCCGCGGCGGCGCGGCGATGAGGCCTCGCTGCCCGCGTC
>JADGON010000386.1 GCA_017882945.1 Acidimicrobiia bacterium
CCGGAGCTCGGTCGCCGCCGTCTCCCTCGCGCGCCACGCCGAGGTCGTTCACCACGACGCTCGCACCCTCGGCCGCGAGCAGCATCGCCTCACCCCGGCCGATGCCGCGCCCCGCACCGGTGACGATTGCGACCTTGCCGTCGAACGTTCCCATGCATCCCCCTGTCGTCGGGGCGAAGTTAGTTGACGGCAGCGTCAGGTTCGCCCGGACGGTCCTGCGTTCACGGCCCGTGCGCGCGCCTCTGGCAGGCTGGGGGGATGCGGGTGACGTTCCTCGGCCACGCGGGGATGTACGTGGAGACCGAGGGCGGGACCGTCCTCTGCGATCCCTGGTTCACCCCGGCCTACTTCGGATCCTGGTTCCCGTTTCCCCGCAACGACGGCCTCGACCCCGCCCCGTTCTCGCGGCCGGACTACCTCTACGTCTCCCACCTGCACCACGACCACTTCGATCCCGCCTGGCTCACCGACCACGTCGATCGGGCCGCGACCGTGCTCCTGCCGGCCTTCGAGCTCGACCACCTCGAGCGCGCGCTCCGGGATCTCGGCTTCACCCAGTTCGTCCACACGGAGCACGCGAAGCCGATGCAGCTCGGTGCGCTCGAGGTCGCGATCCTGGCCATGACCGCGCCCGCGGACGGTCCGGTGGGCGATTCGGCGCTGATCCTCGCGGACTCGACCGCCCGCATCCTCAACCAGAACGACGCCCGGCCGCGCGACCTGCACGAGCTCGAGTCGCTCGGCCCGTTCGACGGGCACTTCACGCAGTTCTCCGGCGCGATCTGGTACCCGATGGTCTACGACTTCCCGGAGGAGGAGAAGCGCACGCTCGGGATTCGCAAGCGCTCGGACCAGATGGCTCGCGCCATGCACTACCTGCGCGACGTTCACGCGCGGCACATCTTCCCGGTGGCGGGGCCGCCGTGCTTCCTGGACGACGACCTCTTCGGCTTCAACGATCTCGACGACGATCCCGCGAACATCTTCCCGGACCAGACCGTGTTCCTCCGCGAGCTCGAGTCCGCGGGGATCACGGGTGGCGAGCTGCTGGTTCCCGGCACGGTCGCCACGCTCTCGGACGGTGGATGTGCGATCGAGCAACCTCCCGGTGACGCGGCGCCGGACGCGATCTTCGGCGACAAGCGCGCGGCAATCGAGCGCTACCGGGACGACTGGCGGCCGTGGCTCGAGCGTGAGCGCGCGTCGTGGCCGCGCGGAACGGTCGACGTGGTTGCCGTGCTTCGCGAATGGTGGGAGCCACTGCTCGATGTCGCACCGCTGACGCGAGCGGGGGTCGGCGGACGCGTCCTGCTGCACGTCGGCGACACGGGGGTCCTCCTCGACTTCCCGGCCGGAACCGTGCGCGAGTGGGCGGGCGAGCCGGTGGCGTACCGGATCGACACGGACCGCGCGCTCGTCGAGTCCTGCATCGAACGCCACATCGAGGACTGGGTGAACGAGCTGTTCCTGTCGTGCCGCTTCCGAGCACGTCGCGAGGGTCAGTACAACGAGTACGTCTACACGTTCTTCAAGTGCCTCTCGCTGGAGCGGATGGCGTACTGCGAGGGGCACTACGCGGCGAGGTCCGAGCCGAGCGACGAGATGTTCCGGTGTGGCGACTTCATGGTGCAGAAGCGCTGTCCCCACCTGCGTGCCGACCTGGAGCGCTTCGGGACGGTCGAGAACGGTGTGCTGGAGTGCATGGTGCACCACTGGCAGTTCGATCTCGAGACGGGGCGTTGCATCACGTCCGATGACGACGAGCACGGGCTGCGCACCACCCGGATCTCGGACTGACCCGGGCCCGGCTCCGTGCTGATCGATCTCCACGCTCACACCGCGCCACGCTCCAACTGCTCGCGCACGACGCTCGAGGAGCTGGTGGAGACCGCGCGGTCGAACGGTCTCGACGCGCTCTGCATCACCGAGCACGACGTCCGCTGGCCCGGCACCGAGCTCGAAGACGCATCCCGTCTTCTCGGCTTCCCGTTGATCCCCGGGGTCGAGCTCACGACGGACGTCGGCCACGTGCTCGTGTTCGGCCCTCTCCGCAAACCGCTCTGGCTGGGCTACAAGCTCGAGGAGCTGGTGGAGGAGTGCGAGCGCTCCGACACCGCGCTCGTCCTCCCGCACCCGGTGCGCCGGCTCGCGGGGGAGCGGGCGATCAAGGGTGGACGCGTGCCGCCGCTCCCCGCGGAGGTCGCCGCGCTGCCCCAATGGGAGGCGGTACACGCGATCGAGGTGGCCAGCACGCAGACCACGACGCTCGAGCACACGCTCACCGCCGCCGCGCTCGCGGTGGTGCACCGACCGGCCGTCGCCTCGAGCGACGCCCACGGCCCGGGGCTCGCAGGCGCCTACGCCACCGAGGTCGACGGGCCGATCCACACGGCCGAGGACCTTGCCGCCCAGATCCGCGCCGGCCACGTCCGCCCCGCCCGCCACCCCGTCTAGGCCCACCCCGTCCAGCCCACTCGCCGGTGCCGTGCGGGCGGCGAGCCCCGAGTCCACCATCCCCTCTGGCGCAACCAGCGAGGGTGGTCATGGGGCGTGAACCGGGATCGGGGGTTCGGGCAATGTCTGGTTGATGGGAATGGTTGGAGGTGGCCACGACGGTGACGTGATCGCGGCGTCGCTCACCGAGCCCGAGCGGTTCACCGAGATCTTCGAGCGCCACTTCGACGCGATCTACGCGTTCGCGGCGCGCCGTCTGGGTCGCGAGGTCGCGGACGACGTGGGAGCAACGGTCTTCGTCGAAGCGTTCGCGGCGCGGGTTCGGTTCGAGGTCGACCGGCCCGACGCCCGGCCGTGGCTCTACGGGATCGCCACGAACCTGATTCGTCGGCACCAGCGGACGGAAACCCGTCGCCTCCGCGCCTACGCCCGAGCCGACCCTGCGGACCAGGGTGAGCCGGTTGACGTCGAGCAGCGTCTCGACGCAGCCGCGATGGCCCCGCGACTCGCGTCCGGCCTCGACGCGCTCGAGCCCCGAGACCGCGACGCCCTCCTCTTGTTCGCATGGGCGAACCTCTCCTACGACGACATCGCGATCGCGACCGGCGTCCCCGTCGGCACGGTGCGATCACGCATTCATCGCGCCCGCCACCGATTGCGCGCGGATCTCGGAGTCTCCGAACCGGTGCCGACTCCCGCGGAGACTCGACCTGAAGGGGGTACGCAATGAACGATCTCGATCTGGAGCTGCTGCGGGAATGGTCGGCCCGGCCGGTCGCCCCGTCGGAGGAGGTCCGTGCGCACGCACGAGCGCGGTTGGCGCAGGCCTGCGGAGCGGTACCGCTGACCCCGGCCCGCCACGCGCACGCCACCCGGCGATTCGGGAAGCGAGTCGCGATCGCCGCGCTGGTCGCTGCCGTCCTGGTCGCCGGTGCGCTGGTCTGGGTGCAGCGCCAGGTCGACGACCGCGTGGCGCGGATCAAGACCGTCGCGGTTCCGAACGGCGCGCTCGGTCATGGAGAGGTCGGTCATGGTCCCGTGAACATCCTGCTCGTCGGTTCGGACCGACGGGACGGAACCCACGTCGCGACGTTCGGCTCCCCGGCCCAGACCGGCCCGCCGCGTTCCGACACGATCATCCTCCTGCGCATCGACGGGACCAAGGTGCGCGCGCTGTGGATCCCTCGCGACCTGCTGATCGGCCCCGCGCCCGGCGTCTTGATCAACTCGACGTTCAACCACGGCGCCGAAGGTTTGATCGACGCGATCAAGTCCGAGTTCGGCATCGCGATCGACCACTACGCGGAAGTGGACTTCAGGGGCTTCCCGAAGATCGTCGACGCGATGGGTGGCGTCGCGTTGTTCTCTCCGGGTCACGTGCGGGACCGGCTCACCGGGCTCGAGCTCACGGGGCCCGGCTGCCGGACGCTCGATGGCAACACCGCGCTCGCCTGGGTCCGCAGCCGGCACCTCCAGATCGAGCAGGACGGGGTGTGGACCGATGCCAGCCCTCGCGCGGATCTGGACCGTCAGGCACGTCAGCAGCAGTTCATCCGGGCGCTGGCCCGTCGAGCGAAGGCGGAAGCCGGTGACGATCCGTCCGCCGCGGTGCGCCTCGCCGACGCGGTGATCCCGGCGCTGACCCTCGACCAGGGCTTCAGCCGGGCCGAGATCCTCGGGCTGGTGCGGACGCTGGCGCATGTCGATCCAGCGACGCTCCAGCTCGGGACCCTGCCGGTCCGGCCCGCACCGGACGGTGCGCACGTGGTGCTCGCGCCGCCCGATGCCGGCGCCGCGCTCGCGCCGTTCAAGGGTGAGAGCGCACCACCGGCTGCGCCCGGGGCCGGGCCGTCGATCGTGCCGTCGAGCAGTCCCACCCCGGACTGCTGACCGCCAAGGAACCTGACGCGGGCGTCACGCTACGATCGGGATCCTCAGCAGCCACCTTGTTCAGGGGGATTCGACCATGGGTGACGCCGTCATCATCTCTGCGGCGCGTACTGCGATCGGCACGGCTCGGAAGGGCACGTTGCTCGACGTCACGGCCTTCGATCTGGCCAAGGAGTCGGTCGGCGAGGCGCTCAAGCGCTCCGGCATCCCGGCGGACGACGTCGACGACCTGCAGATGGGAGAGAGCCTCCAGGGTGGCGGCGACATCGCCCGCTACGCCGCGGTGGAGCTGGGCCTGACGAACGTCCCTGGGGTGGCGCTGAACCGCCACTGCGCGTCGGGCATGGCTGCGGTCCAGGGGGCCGCGGCCAGCATCCGCGCCGGGATGGACGACGTCGTGATCGCGGGTGGGGCCGAGTCGATCTCGAGCTCGCCGTCCGTCATGAAGCGCGTGATGGGAACGGACGACATGGTGCCGTGGATGTCGCCGAGCCATCCCGAGACGCCGGACGCTCCCGCGTTCGACATGTCGATCACCGTCGGCTGGAACACCGCCCAGAAGGCGAACGTCACGCGCGAGGAGATGGACTTCTGGGCCTACGAGTCCCACCGCCGGGCCGTCGAGGCGATCGACGAAGGCCGGTTCCAAGAGGAGATCTTCCCGCTCGAGGTCAAGCGGCGTGACGGCGAGACCGTGATCTTCCAGGTCGACGAGCACCCGCGCCGCACGACCACGCTGGAGAAGCTCGCCTCGTTGAACCCGCTGCACCCGGAGATCGAGGGCTTCAGCATCACGGCGGGCAACTCGTCGGGGCTCAACGACGCGGGTGCCGCGATGGTGCTCGCCGACTCGAGCTACGTCGAGGCGAACGGGCTCAAGCCGCTCGCGATCGTGAAGTCGTGGGCGTCGTCGGGCGTCGCGCCCGGCGACACCGGCCTCGGCCCGACGTACGCGATCCCGAAGGCCCTGGCGCGTGCCGGGCTCGAGGTGAAGGACGTCGATCTGTTCGAGATCAACGAGGCGTTCGCATCGATGTGTGTCGCGAGCACGCGCATCCTCGGGATCCCGCACGAGATCACGAACGTCAGTGGCAGTGGCTGCAGCATCGGCCACCCCGTCGCGGCGACGGGCGCGCGCATGATCGTCACCTTGGTGCACGAGCTGCGCCGGCGTGGCGGTGGCATCGGCGTCGCGAGCATGTGCGCCGGCGGCGGCATGGGCAGCGCCACCGTCGTCGAGGTCATGGGTTAGGCGAGCAGGTCGGCGCCTTCGAGGACTCGCTGCTCCCACCACGCGAGGTCCTCGGGGGGCCCGAGGGCCTTCTCCCAGCCGAGCAGCACCATGATCCCGAGCAGCGAGAGGCCGAGCTGGCGCTCCCACCAGGCTCCGGTGTCGATGCCGCGTCGTTCGAGCGCGGCGCGGTACTCGGCGATCGTCATCTCGGGCGTGAAGCCCTCGGGGATCCGCGCCCGGTTCAACGCGAGGTAATGGGCGAGCTCCATGCCGCCGACGCTCTGCCCTGGGAGCGCCCAGTCGATGAGGATCGTGCGGCCGTCGGGGTGGCGACCCAGGTTGCCCATCTTCGAGTCGCCGTGCACGAGCGTCGGCGGCGTGGCTTCGAGTCCCGCGACAACTGGTGACGGATCGAGGCACAACGGCTCGAGGATCGCGGCGACGCCGGGCGAGAGGTTCGACAGCCGTTCCCACCCGTCGCGGGCGATGACGGGCACCGGTTGGGGGAACCCGCGTGCCTGCTCGCACGCGATCATCCACGGGCTGAAGAGGAAGAAGCGGTTCGAGAACGGCGTGAGCCCCACATCGTCGTTCCAGCCCCAGAACGCCGCGTGCAGCGCGGCAAGGTGATCGAGGAACGCGACGTGGTCGTCCTCGCTCACGGGAGTCTCGCCCTCGGGCACGAGGAGCGATCCGACGTCGCGCATCAGCACGGCACCGCGGCTCCCCTCGAGTGCCGCTCCCGCGTACGTGTGGTCGATGCAGTCCGGCACGAGGTCGAGGAGGCCGCTGCTCCACACGCGCACCGTCGAGGTGCCGACGTCTCCCATCGCTCGCGCGATCCAGTCGTCGTCCAGGCTCACGTGCTTGAGGACGTAGCGCTCACCGTCGATCTCCACCCGCTCGAAGGTCGCACCGGACTTGGAGTCGGCCGCGACCATCGGCACGCGCGACGTGGCCCGATCGAGCAGCTCGTCGACCGAGCGTGCCACCGGTCGGGGCGTCAGCTCGGTCACGTCATCACCGTACGCGGAAGCCGGGTCAGCAGTGAAGCGCGAGATCCGACTGGACCTTGGCCGGCGCCTGGTTGCACCCGGTCCCCGACGTGCCGACGTCCTCCACGTTCCAGAGCGCGCCGATGCGCTGCAGGACCACTGTCGCCCCGTCGAGCTGGACGCCAGGGTTGGGCACGACGTCGGCCGCGGCCCAGATCGGCGACGATGCGGCGATCCGACACATCTTCACGGTGTACTGCCCGTTGCGCTGGTTGAGGCCACCCTTGTCGCTGCCGCCGATCGCCGCCACGATTGCGGCCGTCTGGTTGCCACAGGTCCCGACCGACTCCGCGGGTGTCGTGGTGGAGGAAGCGGGTGGGACCGACGCCGTCGTCGATCCGCCAGGCACGGTCGAGGTGGTGGTCGTCGAGGACGTGGTGGTGGACTTCCGGGGCTTGGCGTCCTTGCCCGAGCTACCGGAGCACGCGGTCAGGGCGACCGCGACGACGGCAACGAGCAGGACAGGAACGAACGGGAACCGGGACACGGGGACCTCCGGGGTCCTGCCCAGCATGACTCACGTTCGACCGAGGGCGTGACACGTCCCGGCTAGCGTCGCCGGATCGACGCCGATCTCGCCCTCGCCCTCGAGCTCGTGGCCCTCGCCGACGAGGTCACGCTTCGGCGCTTTCGCGCCCACGACCTCGAGGTGGAGACCAAGCCCGACCTCACGCCGGTCTCCGAGGCGGATCGAGCCGCGGAGCAGCTGATCCGCGACCGGATCGCCGTCGCCCGGCCCGGAGACTCGGTGCACGGTGAGGAGTACGGCACGGATGGTGACTCGGCGCGCCGCTGGATCATCGATCCGATCGACGGCACGAAGAACTACGTCCGCGGTGTCCCGGTCTGGGCAACGTTGCTCGCGCTCGAAGAGGACGGCGAGATGCGCGTGGGCGTGGTGTCGGCTCCCGCGCTCGGGCACACGTGGTGGGCGGTGCGCGGCGGGGGCGCGTTCGCCGACGGCGCGCCGATCAGCGTGTCGAAGGTGAAGAAGCTCGAAGACGCGCACCTCTGCTACAGCGACTTCAAGTGGTGGGAGGAGTACGGGCTCCAAGACGAGTTCGAGGGGCTGGCTCGCAAGGTCTGGCGCACGCGTGGCTTCGGGGACTTCTGGAGCCACATCCTCGTAGCCGAGGGTGCGGCCGACATCGCGGCCGAACCGGTCGTCGCGCTGTGGGATCTCGCGCCGCTGCTGGTGATCGTCGAGGAGGCGGGCGGGACCTTCACCGACCTCGCCGGCAACCACACCGCGGACGGCGGCAGCGCGGTGTCGACGAACGGGCTCCTCCACGACGAGGTGCTGGCGGTCCTGCGCCCCGGTGCGGGCGCGTAGGGCGCGCGCGTGTCAAACGAGGTCACCGTCGGGATCGACATCGGCACGAGCTCGGTGAAGGCCGTGGCCGCCGACGCGGACGGGAATGTGGTCGCGTCGTCTCGCGTGCCGCACGAGATCCAGATCCCCGCGGCCGATCGGTTCCAGCACGACGCCGAGCGCGCGTGGCGTGACGGTCCGGTCGCCGCGCTCGCGGCACTGCAGCTCGAGTCGTCACCCGCGGCGGTCAGTGTCGCCGCGATGGTGCCGTCGCTCACCGCCGTCGACGAAGCCGGCATCCCGCGGACGCCGGGCCTGCTCTACGGCGACGGTCGCGGCCGGTCCGATGCGAGCGGCGCGAACCCGGTCGAGAGCAAGGAGCTCATCCAGTTCTTGCGCTGGACCCAGCCGCAGTACCCGGACGCGTTCGGCTACTGGCCCGCGACCGCCGTGGCAAACCACGCGCTCAGCGGCGAAGCCGTCCTCGACTCGTCGACCGCGTCCACCGCGTATCCGCTCTTCGACTGGACCTCGTGGGACCCCGAGGTCGCGGGACCGCTCGGCGTGCGCATCGAGCAGCTCCCGCGCCTGGTGCCGACGGCGTGGGAGTGCGGCCGGGTCGGGGGCGCGGACGGACCGGTGCTCGCCTCGGGGTGCATCGACGCGCTCGCCGACCAGATCGTCGCGGGTGCGGACAACGACGGTGACGTGCTCGTGCTGCTCGGCACGACGTTGATCGTGAACTCGGTGACGACGAGCCACGATCCCGTCGAGGGCTACTGGGTGATCCCGCACACGGCGAAGGACAAGTTCCTTGCGGGGGGCCCGAGCAACGCGGGCGGCTTGTTCGTGAACTGGGCGACCGCGTCGTTGCGCGACGCTACGCCCGACGACCACGTGCGTCCGGGCCACGTGCCGGTCTGGGCGCCGTACCCGCGCGGCGAGCGGGTGCCGTTGCACGATCCGGACCGGCGCGCGGTCCTGGCGGATCTCGACCTGACCGACGGTGTCGTGGCCCTGCGCCGCGCCGCGTTCGAAGCTTCCGGGTTTGTCGCCCGGCGCACGATCGACGCGGCCAGGGCCGCGCACGGAGTCACGCCGCGTCGCATCATCGCGACCGGCGGCGGCACCCGGGTCGACGAGTGGGTGCAGGCGCTGGCGGACTGCACGGGGCTGCCCGTCGAGTGCACCGCGGTCCCCGAAGGGGCCGCGCTCGGCTCGGCGTTCCTGGCGCGTTGCGCGCTGGGCCGGGAGGCCGACGGCATGCGGGGTGCGGCTCGCTGGGCTCGCCCCGGCCGCACCGTCGAGCCCGATCCCGCTTGGGTCGAGCCGGTCGCGAGCCGATACCAACGCTTCCTGGAGCTCTCTACCTAGAATGTGACGCAGACGTCAGCAATGGACACCTGGGGGAGCAATGACCACCACACTTGATCCTCCGTTCGAACCGATGGCCCAGTTCTCGGGCGTCGCCGGTGATCTCCGTGACCCGTACCCCGCGTTCCACCGCAAGCGGATCGAGACTCCCGCCGCGGTGCTGCCCGACGGCTCGATCGAGGTGTACCCCTACGAGCTCGTCGCCTCGGTCATGCGCGACAACGTCACGTTCTGCTCAGGCAGCATCCGCGAGCTCATGAGCGTCGTGATGGGTCCGTACCCGCTCGTCGGGATGGACGAGCCCGAACATCGCCGCCTGCGTTCGCTCGTCGCGCAGGCGTTCCGTCAGCGCATGCTCGCGCACTGGGACGAAGACCTGGTCGTCCCCGTCGTCGACGGGATGATCGACAAGTTCGCCGACCGCGGTCACGCCGAGCTCGTCAACGAGTTCACCTACCGGTACCCGGTGCAGGTGATCGCCGAGATCCTCGGGCTGTCGCGTGACGACCACGAGTACTTCCACCCTCGTGCACTCGCGGTGATCAACGTCGCCGTTCGCCCCGAAGAAGGAATCCAGGGAAGCATCGAGCTGCGCGAGTACTTCGAGAAGGTGGTGGACGAGCGGCGGGTGAATCCCGGTACCGATCTCATCAGTGAGCTGTGCCAGGCCGAGCTCGACGGTGAGGTGCTCGGCGACGAGGAGATCTTCAGCTTCCTGCGCCTGCTGATGCCGGCCGGTGCGGAAACGACGTACCGCGCGACCGGGAGCTTCATCTACGGACTGCTCACCAACCCCGACCAGCTCGAGGCATTGCGCAACGACCGCTCACTGATGCCGCAGGCGATCGAAGAGTCGATCCGGTGGGAGGGCCCGCTGCTCATCACTTCACGTGAGTGTGCGGTCGATACCGAGCTCGGGGGACTCCCGGTGCCGAAGGGCTCGATGATCGTCACGAACATCGGCGCCGCGAACCACGACCCGA
>JADGON010000387.1 GCA_017882945.1 Acidimicrobiia bacterium
ATGCCGGACTTCGGGTTGTTCTGGGCGCCCTCCTTTGCCAGGTCGAGACCAGCTTGCAGCCGCGTCGCCGCCTCCGCGGGAGTGACTCCTGCCTGCAAGCCACTGTCTATGAGTATCTCGGGGGCTACGTAGTAGGCCTCCACGAACTGAGAGTCGAGGGTCACGATCGCCTTGATGCTGGGCAGCATGAAGCCCATCTTCCCGAGGCCTGCGCGACCGTAGTACTCGTGCATCTGCGGCTCGAGGCGGTTCCACAGCAGCGCAGCCGCGAACTGCCGCAACCCGGTGAGATACGCGAACCCCGCCCTTCCCATCGCTTGCCCGGTGAGCGCGCCGTTGGGGACGTCGGGCGCGGTGACGTCCGCGAGTGCCTGGCTGCCCAGCACGACCGCGAAGGCCAGCATGACCGCGAGGACCGCCGACACCGTGTGGCGGCGCTCGGTCACAGGTCGCGCCTCGCGAAACCGAGGGAGCCGAGCACGAGAAGCGCGACGACCCAGCCGACGAAGACGCCGGCCATCATGAGCGCGTAGAGCGCGCCGTATCCGCCGCCGTGCGCGACCGGGTTGATGACGTTGAACGAGTCGAGCGATGGGTACAGCCAATCCGGGAAGCCCGGCACCTGCTGGAGGAACGGCTGGCGGGAGTGCCCCATGAACGCGAACGTAAGAGTGGCCACCGCCACGACCACCGCTCCCGACACCGCCGAGACCGCGACCGCGAACGCCGTCAGCACGCCGATCTCCATCCAGATCGCGAGCGCGCCCTGCCACAGCTGCCACATCGCGTCGTGATACCGCACGAGCCCGACGAGCTGGTCGATGACCGTGAACGCTGCGATGACCGCGCCCATGACCGCCGTGATGCCGGTCCAGGTGCCGACGACGTACTCCCACCGGCTCACCGGCTTCGCGACCACGTTGTAGACGGTGCGACGTTCGACCTCCGAAGGGATGCGGTTGCTCGCAAGCGCCAGGGCCAGCACCATCCCCGCGGCGAACGTCAGCGCGAGAGCCACCTCGCGGTACACACCGATGTCCACGCCCACGCCATAAGACGGCAGCGACGGCGCCGAGAACGCCAGGACCACGGCGAAGAAGCCGACCGCGTACACGACCTTGCGTTTGATCGCATCCAGGAAGACCGCGCCAGCGATGGCGGAGAGTCTGCGCATCATGCTCACGCCACCTCCCCCGAATCGTTCGACAGCATCCGCGTGAAGTAGTCCTCGAGCGACTCGCGCTTCGGCGCCACCGCGACGATCGTGCCGCCTGCGTCGTCCACCGCGTCCACGACCCGGCGCACCGAGACGTCAGGGACCGAGAACAGGAGCAGTCCGCCTTCCACGACCGTCGCTTCGCCCGCCAGGGCTGTCAGCGCCGGTGGAACGTCACCGGACAGGCCGGAGACGGTGACCGAGGTCGCGCCCGCGACTCCCAGCAGCTCGTGGATGGGGCCCTCGGCCGCCACGCGCCCGCGGCTCATGATCGACACGCGATCGCAGACCGCCTCCACCTCCGAGAGCTGGTGGCTCGAGAGCAGCACGGTCGCCCCGTCGTCGCGCAGCATCAGCATCAGGTTGCGGACGTCGCGCTGGCCCAGCGGGTCGAGCCCGCTCGCCGGCTCGTCAAGCACGACCACCTTCGGGCGGCCGACGATCGCCTGAGCGATGCCGAGCCTCTGCAGCATCCCGCGCGAGAACGCCGAGAGCAGGGTCCGCTGCTGGCCCGCCAGCCCGACGAGCTCGAGCAGCTGGGCGGTGCGCGGCTTGATCTCGCGTTCGGGGAGGCCGGCGAGGCGGGCGTATAGCCGCATCGCCTGCGCGGCGCTCAGCTGCGGCGGGAAGTACGGCTGCTCCGGCAGGAAGCCGAGCTCGGCGCGTCCCGCGCGGCTGCGCGAGTCGAGGCCGAGCACGCGGAACGTGCCCGCGTCCGGCCGCACGAGCCCGAGCAGCATCTTGAGCGTCGTCGTCTTGCCGGCGCCGTTGGGCCCGAGCAGTCCGTGGATCGCGCCGACCGGAACGGTGATCGACACGTCCTCGACCGCCACGCGCTTCGTCTGCGGGAATACGGTGTAGACCTTCCGGGCGCCGCTGACGGCTATCGCGTCGGAGGTGGCGACGTCGACCGCGGCTGGTGCCTGGGTGTCGGTCACTTCAGTCCCTTCTTGTACTGGGCCTTGAGGCTTAGGAAGTCGGCGTAGTTCGTGGCGAACGACTGCCTGCCGTCCTTGTAGGTGAGGATGTAGTACAGGTACTTCGTCTTGGCGGGAGCGAGCGCCGCCTTGATCGCGACGATGCCGGGGTTGCAGATCGGTCCCGGCGGGAGTCCGCCGTTCATGTACGTGTTGTACGGACTGTCGGTCTGCAGGTCCTGCAGCGTCAGCGTCGCCTTGCCGTCCAGAGCGTACTGGACCGTCGAGTCGAGTTGCAGTCGCATGTTGATCGCGAGACGGTTGTAGATGACCGACGCGACCTTGGGCCTGTCGGTGGCGACCGACGCCTCGCGTTCGATGATCGACGCGATCGTGAGCGCGTCGTGCGGCGTGAGTCCCTTCGACCTCGCGTACGAGTAGTCCAGGGACGCGGTCTCCTCGCCGTACTGTGTGAGCATGACGTTGATCACGCCGGTGGCTGTCGTGCCTTCCTTGACCGTGTAGGTCTTCGGGAACAGGTAGCCCTCGAGCGATGGCGTCTTGTTGTCCGTGAGGAACGGATAGTGGAACTGCTTCGCGCCGGTGGTCGCCAGCGAGATGAACTCCGCGGCCGGTATCCCCGCCTTGTCTTCGACGCGGGCCGCGATCTTCTCGATCCCCCACCCTTCCGGGATGGTGAAGGTTACCGTCGGGTCCTCCGGCGGGCCTTGCTGGAGCCGACGGATGACCGTCTCATAGTCGGAGCCGGTGGTCAGCACGTAGGTGCCTGCCTTGATGTCGTTCGTGGCACTGAGCAGCTGCGCCTGGATCCGGAACATCGTCGCGTTCGTGACGACCCCCGCATGCGAGAGCTGCGACGCCACCTCGTCGCCCGAGGCGCCCTTCGCGATCACGATCGTGACAGACTGGCCGGCCGGTATGCCGGTGACGTCCGGGGCGTACAGCGTCGACCACGCGAAGTAGCCGATGAGCCCGATGACGACGACAAGGACACCGAGCGCGATTGCGAGCCGCCGGACCCGGGCCTTCTTCGTCTTCGGGACGCGCCGTGCGGCGGCGGCACGGGACGGACGGCGTGCGCCTGAGGCGGTCCGACTCGAGGAACCGGCCGGCGCGGACCGGCGACGCGCTGGGCCTGGCGCGCCGTGACGGCGCGAGCCGTCCCGCCTGGGAGCCGCGTCCCTCTCGGTTGCCTCGTACGCTCCGGAGGTCCGGTCCGGCTCGAACGTCTCGTCCGGCGCAGGCGATCCCGAGCCGTCGGGCGTGGACAACTCGTCTTCGTCAGCCAATTCGGTCACTCTCCGTGGCCGGGGTTCGCGTCCAAGTAGCTTTGCAGCAGCACCGATGCGGCGACCATGTCGACAGCGCCGCGTCGTGCTCGCGCGTCGGCGCCCGC
>JADGON010000388.1 GCA_017882945.1 Acidimicrobiia bacterium
CGCATGGGCGGCGCGCCGGCGGAGCGCCTCCAGATCCTTCTCGCCCGAGTGCCGGACGTCCGCTTTGGTCACGCTGGAGAACGGCACCAGCTCGATCAGATCGACCTCGATGCGTGCCGACCCCGTCGCATAGCGACCGCCCACCTTCACCTTGGGGCGACTCCACAACCGGAACGACACGGTGACCCGGCCCGACGCCACTCCGTCGCGCAACTCCGGACTGAACTGCACGCACTCAGGCTACGGGAAGCACCGATCGTCTCATGGCGGCGTAAAGGTGCGCCGCCAAGCCGCCGACGGTGAACCCTCCGAGAGCACTGGTGTCGGCCCACCGCCGCGCGACGGCCGCGTCGCTCATCATCTGCGCTGCAACCTCGCCACCCTGTCGGAAGGCAGCCCGGTCCCCGGGCTCCATGGCCTCATCTTGCTCGCGCTACGGCCGGCCGGCGGCCACCCAGGCTCGATGGGCGCGTTCAGTCTTGCTCCAGAGCGCGTCGAGCGCGTCAGCACCGATGGCGTCGACGTCGAATCCGAAGCCGTCGGCCAGCGTGTCGACCAGCTCGGTCCTGCTGCTCAGCGTCATCGTGCTCGCGCGAGACCCGACGCGGCGAAGGGTCAGGCCCTGCAGGATGTCGATCCCGGTCGCATCGCGCCGTTGCGCGGTGAGCACCTTGACGAACCCGGACTCGGGTGAAGTCGAGAGCCACTCGTGTCGCGGCGCGAAAGCATCGAGCTGTGCCGGCGCGGTCCGCCAGGCCATCCCGGTGAACCCTCCTTGGGGATCGTGGGTGAGGTGCCAGTCACCGATACCACCGGAGGCCTGCTCGAGCACAAGGTGGAACGGCGGTTGCTCGTATTCCCCCGCGAGCAACGGCAAGGGCTCGTAGAGCGCGTCACCGAGGCCGGCATCGACGTACCAGACCCCGCCGGCGTTCGAGTCGGACGGAAGGTCGCGCACTGTCAGGACGAGATGGTTCGTCATCTCGTCCTCGGTGGGGCCCAGCGGCCCGTGCACTCCTCCGACGTGGCGCGCGACCTGGTAGCCGAGTGCGCGCAGCAGCTCGCTCAGCGCGCCATTCAGGTGAAAGCAATAGCCGCCCCGCCGCTGGGTCGCGATCCGATGCACGGACTCCTGCACGTCGACGCCCCAGTCCTCGCCGAGATGGATCCAGAGCGTCTCGTAGACCACGCGCTCGACGTGGGCCCGATGGAGGCGGAACAGTGCGTCCACGGAGGGTGGTTCGGCGTCCAACCCCAGACGGGCGAGGTACTCCCCCCGCACCGCGAGCGCGCCGTCGGCCATCCGTCGAGCCTAGGAACTACGGGGCCCGGGTCGCAGCCCTTCATCGGGCCGGGGTGACGGTGTAGATTTTCTGTGACACTGGCGTCAGGTTTCGTGCGCCGTCTGAGGGGGTCGTCGATGACCGACGTGGATCTGGTGCAGCTGGCGGGGAGCCGAGGCCGGCTGAGCGTCGCGCCCACCGTGGATCAGGTGACCGCCGAGGTGATCCGCGGTGCGATGGAGACGATCTGCTTCGAGATGGCCGTCTACGTGTCGCGCACGGCGACCACGCCGATCCTCAACCAGAGCAACGAGCGCAACGCGACGATCCTCGACGCGCAGGGTCGGCTCGCGGCGCTCTCGGTCGGCATCCCCCAGTTCATGCTCACCTCCACCCTGCCGGTGCGGTTCGCGCTCCAGCTCCTCGGCCCCGAGGAGTTTCGCGAGGGTGACGTCTTCGTCGCCAACGATCCGTATCACGGCGGCGGGCACCTCCCCGACTACAACGTGTTCGCTCCGGTCTTCGCCGACGATCCCGCGGCACCGGGCGGTCGGCGCATGGTGTTGATCGCGAGCATCCAGTGCCACCACGGCGACACCGGCGGCGGCGTGCCCGGTGGCTACAACGTCACCGCGAGCGACATCTGGGGCGAAGGCGTCCGGTGGCCCGCGGTGAAGGTGATCGACCGCGGCGTGGAGCGGCGCGACGTGCTGTACGCGCTCCAGATCAACAACCGGATCCCCAGCTACATCGGTGACCTGCGCGCGCAGATCGGCGCGGCGCAGCTCGCGGCGCAGCGGCTCGGCGATCTCATGGAGCGCTACAGCGCGGGCACCGTCGAGGAGTCCGTCGACTACATGATCGACTACGCCGCCCGTCGCTTCCGCGAAGAGGTGACCGCGTGGCCCGACGGCGTCTACGAAGCCGACGCGTACGTGGATCACGACCCGCTCGGCAACCCGGACGTCCACCTCCACGTGAAGATCACCGTCGACGGCGAGAACATCACGATCGACTACTCGGGCAGCGACACCCGGCCCGAGCTCCAGGCGTGGTCGACGTTCGGGAACACGCGCGGGTACACGGTCGGTCAGATCGCGTCGATGATGGACCCGGAGATCCCGAAGAACGAAGGCTTCTTCGATCAGATCAAGCTCATCGTGCCCGAGGGCTGCGTGCTGAACCCGCCACCGGGCAAGCCGGTGAGCGCCGGGACCCACCACCCGGGCGCGGATGTCGGCGAGGTGATCGCAGTCGCGATGCAGCACGTGCTGCCCGACAAAGCGGTCCCGCAGACGTACAAGACCGGCATCCCGACGATCATCGTGGGGACCGATCCGGTCACCGGGCAGTCCTTCACCGACCACTCGGCCGAGGTGTACGCGGGCTGGTGCAACGCCGGCAAGGGCATGGATGCGTGGGGCGCGCAGAACGCGAGCTTCGGCAACCTGTGGAAGGCCACGGCGGAGATCAACGAGAGCCTCTACCCCCACGTGCAATGGGACCGGGACTACCGCACGGACTCCGGCGGGCCGGGTCAGTGGCGCGGCCTGTGTGGCAGCCACTACGAGAAGGAAGTGCTCGTCGACGCGAAGGTCTACACGTACGTCGTCGGCATGAAGTACCCGATGCCGGGCATCTGCGGCGGCATGCCCGGCGAGCCGAACCAGATGATCATCCGCTACGGCTCCGAGGACCCCTTCGTGGTCAAGCACACCGCGGACTGGGTTCCCATCGCGGCCGGTGAGCGGGTCATGTACAACTACGGCGGTGGCGGCGGCTGGGGCAACCCGCTCGATCGCGACCCGCACCAGGTGCTCGACGACGTGCTCGACGAGTACGTGAGCATCCAAGGCGCGACCCGTGACTACGGCGTGGTGCTCACCGGCTCGCTCGACGATCTCACGATCGCGGTCGACCACGAGGCGACCGAGCGGCTCCGCGCCGGACGGAGAAGCGCAGGGAAGTGAGCGCCTGACGTGGGCTACCGGATCGGCGTCGACGTCGGCGGCACGTTCACCGACGTCATCTGCGTCACCCCCGACGGCGAGGTCCTGCTCGACAAGACGCCCACCACCCCCGACGACCAGTCGACCGGGGTGATGAACGGGCTCGCGCTCGTTGCCGAACGGTTCGACCTCGCACTGCCGGAGCTCTGCGCGGAGCTCGACATCGTCGTCCACGGCACCACGACCGCCGACAACACGATGATCGAGATGGACGGCGCTCCGACCGGTCTGCTGGTCACGCGCGGCCACCGCGACGAGATCGAGATGCGTCGGGTCCACAAGGAAGAGATCTGGGACCCGACGTATCCGGCACCGATTCCGATCGCTCGGCGCCGCGCCCGGATCCCGATCCCCGAGCGCATCGACCATCACGGCGAGGTCATGCTGGCGCTGGACGAGGACGCGGTCCGCCACGGCGTCCGGCGCCTCCGCCAGCTCGGGGTCACGTCGATCGCGGTCATGTTCCTGTTCTCGTTCGTGAACCCCGATCACGAGCGACGGGCGGCGGAGATCATCCGCGAGGAGTTCCCCGACGTCGACCACATCTCGCTGTCGCACGAGGTCATGGCGCGCGGGCCCGAGTTCGAACGGGTCTCGACCACGCTGGTCAACGCGTACGTCGCGCCACGCATCGCGTCGTACGTCGACCACCTGCAGGAGAAGCTGCGCGGCGCGGGCTACGCGGGGCAGCTGCTCATCATGCAGTCGACCGGGGGTGTGATGCCGCCCGACTACGTCGCCCGGCGCGCGGTCACCCTGCTCGCGAGCGGCCCGACCGGCGGCGTCATGGGGGCCGCGCTCGCGGCCGGGCGTGCCGGGGTGGACGACTTCGTCGCCGTGGACATGGGCGGGACGAGCTTCGACCTGTGCCTCGTGCGCGGCGGCCGGCCCGAGATCAAGACCGACTGGAACTGGCGCTACCGCTACTACATCGGCCTCCCGATGGTGGACGTGCAGAGCGTGGGCGCCGGGGGCGGCTCGATCGCCCGCGTGCGCCAGGGGGCGCTGCTCGTCGGGCCGGAGAGCGCGGGCTCCTCCCCCGGTCCGGTTTGCTACGGCCACGGCGGTGATCGCCCGACCGTGACCGACGCGGACGCGGTGCTCGGCTACCTGCCCGAGGACGGTTTCGCGGGTGGGCGCATGACGCTGGACATCGCGGCAGCGCGCGCAGCCGTCGAGCGCGAGGTTGCCGCGCCCCTCGGTCTGGACGTCGTGGAAGCGGCCTGGGGCATCGAACGGATCGTGAATGCCAACATGGCGAACGCGACGCGACGCGTGCTCGCCGGGCACGGCGCCGATCACCGCCGGCTCTCGCTCATCGCGTACGGCGGCAACGGTGCGGTGCACGCGTGGGCGATCGCGGCCGAGCTCGGGATGCACCGCATCCTCGTGCCGAAGGCCGCGCCTGCGTTCTCCGCGCTCGGTGTGCTCGTGGCCGACTACGTCGTGGATCTCGTGCGTGCGTATGTCGTGCCGCTCTCGCAGGTGGACCTCGGTCGGCTGCGCGAGCTGATGCACGAGGTCTCGGACGAGGCCCGCAAGGAGATGGAGCCGACCGGGCTGACGGAGTCCCAGACCGAGGTCACCCTGTTCACGCAGATGTGCTACCCGGGCCAGAACTTCGACATGAGCGTGCCGGTGCCCGAGGGTGAGCGGCTCGACGAGGTCGGCCTGCTCGATCTGGCCGAGCGGTTCCACGACCAGCACGAGCGCGAGCGCGGCTTCTGCTTCCGGAACCAGCAGCCGCTCGTGCGGGGAGTGCGATTCGTGGCCCGCGGCACGACCCCGAAGCCGGAGCGGTTCGCGGAGCTGGGGACCGTCACCGACGTCGAGCAGGCTCGCAGGGGGAGCCGGCTCGCGTACTTCGGCGTCGACTTCGTGGACACGCCGGTCTACGACGGTCCGGCGTTCGGCCCCGGCGCGGTGCTCGAGGGACCGGCGCTCATCGAGGAGCCGTTCACCGTCCTGGTCGTCCCGCCGGGTGCGACGGTCCGCCTGGACGACCTCGGCAACTACGACCTCACGCTCGGCTGACCGGCACGGCCAGTCGCGCCTGGGAGGCTGCCACCGTGGGCGACCGCATGAGCGAGGCCGAAGTGCACGCGTTCCTCATGGGTGACCCGCCGCACACCGGCAAGCTCGCGACGACGCGCAAGGACGGCAGCCCCCACGTCGCACCGATCTGGTACATGCTCGACGACGACGGCAACATCCGCTTCACCACCGGGGCCGACACGCTGAAGGGCCGGACCCTGCGCCGCGACCCTCGGGCCGCGTTCTGCGTCGACGACGAGCGGCCGCCATTCTCGTTCGTCATCATCCGGGGCACCGTCGAGCTCATCGACGACCTGGAGCAGGTGCGCCACTGGGCCGGGATCATCGGCGGCCGCTACATGGGTGCGGACCAGGCCGAGGCCTACAGCGAGCGCAACGGCGTCCCGGGCGAGCTCCTCGTCCGCCTCCGCCCGGAGCACACCACCTCGGAAAGGGACATGGCGCTGTAGCGGACTCCGCGTTGGTCGGCCTTCCCCCCGTCGCAGATGGATAGGCCCGGCGCGCCCCGGGGCGGGCGCGCCGGGCCCATCGTGTGGGAGAGGCGTCGTGCTGCGAGCTTGGGGACTCTCCCGTACTGGAGGTACGGAGCCGAGCGCCGGTTGGATTGCTCCCGGGACCGACTTCTCGGTCCGACCCCGCCCCTTCCTGACGACGGCGTCAGGGAACCGTCGATCCAGCTAGCCTCCCGCTCGGTGTCTGCCTCGCCTCCGTACCTCGATCCCGCCGCGTATGGCGTCGTCGCGGCCGCCTGTGAGCGGCTGATCCCCGGGATCGACGGCCATCCCGGGGCCCGCGCGCTCGGCATCGCGGACTACATCGACGGGCTGCTCGGCGCCTTCCTCGTCGACCCGCCCCGGATCTACGCGGGCGGGCCGTTCTCGGGCCGCCACGGCGGCGAGGCCCGCTTCGGCGAGTTCACCCCGCTCGGGCGGCTCGAGGAGCTCGCCTGGCGCACCCGCATCGAGGGGTCCCGGGGCATCCCCGAACGCGAGCACAACGGCCCGGTCCCCGGCTGGCAGGCCGAGTACCGCGACGGGATCGCCGCGCTCGGCGCCGACTTCGCGTCGGTCGACCGCACGGAGCAGGCTCGCCGGCTCGACGCCGTTCCCGAGTTCAAGGCCCTCCTCTACGAGCACGCGTGCGAAGGCGCGTACGGCGCGCCCGAGTACGGCGGCAACCGCGACGGGCTGGGCTGGGCCGCGATCGAGTTCCCGGGCGATGTGCAGCCCCGCGGCTACACCGACGCGGAGGTGTCCGGCCGTGACTAGTGCACCGGGGGGTGCGCTGGACTGCGACGCGGTGATCGTCGGCAGTGGCCCGGCGGGAGCGACGGCGGCCGAGGTGCTGACGGCCGCGGGATGGTCGGTGATCATCCTCGAGAAGGGCCGCAACCATCTGCTCGACATCGAGCCGCCGTTCGCGCCCACCGGCGACGTGTCGAACGACGAGATCAAGTTCACGCGGCGGCACTTTCTCGGTCCCGACCCTCTGCTCGAGCCAAGGACGTATCGCAACACCGCCGACGAAGACCCGGACGTCGGCGAGGTGAACAACCTGCCGTCGACCGTCGGTGGCGGTGGCTTCCATGCCGACGGCAAGCTCCCCCGCTTCCGCGAGGCGGACTTCGCCGCGCTCAGCGCGTCGGGACCGGTCGAGGGCGCCGACCTGGTCGACTGGCCGCTCGACTACGACGAGATGGAGCCGTACTACGCGGCGGCCGAGCGCACGGTCGGCGTCGCCGGCGAAGCGGGCGCGAACCCGTTCGCGGCGTGGCGCGCGGACCCGTACCCGATGCCACCGGGGCCGGACATGTTCTGCGCGGTCGTCACCAGCGAAGCGGCGACCCGGCTCGGCTTCCACCCCTACCGGGCGCCGACCGGCGTGAACAGCGTCGCGTACGACGGCCGCCCCGCGTGCAACAACTGCGGGTTCTGCGGGTACTACGGATGCCCGATCGACGCGAAGGGCGACCCGGTCGCGCCCCTGCGTCACGCGCTGCGGACCGGTCGCTGCGAGATCCGACCCGAGGCCTACGTCACCGACGTGCTGCGCGACGGCTCCGGGCGCCGGGCGCGCGGCGTGCGCTACCTCGACCACGACTTCGTCCAGCACGAAGTCTCGGCGGGCCACGTCATCCTGGCCGCGGGCGCGTTCGAGACGCCGAGACTGCTGTTGCGCACCGAGCTCGGCAACCCGGACGTCGTCGGGCGCTTCCTGCAGTACCACTTCCAGACGTTCGTGCTCGGCATCTTCCCCTACCGGCTCCACGGCCACCGGGGCCGGTCGGTCACCCACCTGATGGACGACCCGATCGTCCCCGATGCCGCCGCGCTCGAAGCCGCACGGGATGCCGGGCTGCCGTTCATCCGGGGTGGGATCGTCGAGCACGGAGCTGCGGGCCATCCGATCCAGGAAGCGGTCTACTCGCCGTCCGGGCGCGCCCACGCCGCGACGATGCTCCAATCACCGATGCGCGACCGCATGGCCGTGTTCACCATGCAGGGCGAGGACCTCCCGCAGGTCACCAACCGCATCGAGCTCGACCCGCGCGTCAAGGATGTGTTCGGGTACCCCGCAGGTCGGGTCACCTACTCGCCGCACCGTCACGAGATCGCGTGCGCCGAGCACTGGGCCCCGAGGCTCGAGGCCGTCATGAAGGACGCCGGGGCCGAGCACGCGTTCTGGGCCACCTCCCCACCCCTCCCCGGGTCGTTCGGTGACAAGCCGGGGTCGCGCGCACCGATGTCTCGTCACATCATGGGAGGTGCGCGCATGGGCGACGATCCGCGCACGAGCGTGTTCGACCGGTGGCAACGACTTCACGAGATGGAGAACGTGATCTGCACGGACTCGTCGGTCTTCCCGACGTCGACCG
>JADGON010000080.1 GCA_017882945.1 Acidimicrobiia bacterium
GTCGACACGTTGGGGGGCTTCCGCTCACTCGTGCACGAAGGTGAGATCCTCATCCCGCAGGTCTCGGCCAGCGAGCCGTTGAAGGCCGAGTGCGATCACTTCCTCGAATGCGTCGAGACCGGGAGCATCCCGCGCAGTGGTCCGGATGCGGCGATCGACGTCGTACGGGTGCTCGAAGCCATCGATCGTTCGATGGCGCAGTCGGGCACGCACGTCGCGGTGGGCACCGCTTGATCCCGCTCGTCGATCTGGGCATCCAGCACCGAGAGGTGGCCGACGAGGTGCGGGCCGGCTGGGACTCGGTGCTGCAACGCACGGCATTCGTGCTCGGCGACGAGGTCCGGCAGTTCGAAGAGGCCTTCGCCTCGTTCGCCGAGGTGCCGTACTGCGTCGGGGTGGCCAACGGCACCGATGCGATCGAGCTCGCGTTGCGCGCGGCGGGCATCGGACCGGGCGACGAGGTGTTGGTCCCTGCGAACACGTTCATCGCGACTGCCGTTGCCGTCGTGCGCGCCGGCGCGGAGCCCGTGCTGGTCGACGCCGACGCGGACACCATGCTGCTCGACGTCGGACAGACCAAGGAGCGACTCGGGCCGGAGGTGCGCGCGATGGTCCCGGTGCACCTGTTCGGGCAGCTCGCACCCATGGAGGAGCTGCTCGATCTGGTCGACGGTCGCGACATCGTCGTGATCGAAGACGCGGCGCAGTGCCACGGGGCGCTCCGGAACGGTCGTCACGCGGGCCGGTTCGGGCTTGCCGCGGCCACGAGCTTCTACCCGGGCAAGAACCTCGGCGCGTACGGCGACGGCGGTGGTGTGCTCACGGAGTCCGAGGAGATGGCGGGCCGGTTGCGGCGTCTCCGCAACCTCGGTGGCGAGGTCAAGTACGAGCACCCGGACCAGGGGTTCAACTCCCGCCTCGACACCATCCAGGCTGTCGTGCTCCTTGCGAAGCTGAAGCGGCTCGCGGCGTGGAACGAGCAGCGGCGTACCGCAGCCGCCCGCTACGACGAGCTGCTCGACGGCGTCGCGGATGTGATCCGGCCGACCGTGGCCCCGGGCAACAAGCACGTCTGGCATCTCTACGTCGTGCGGGTGCCGAACCGTGACGAGGTGCTGGCACGCCTCCATGCCGACGGCATCGGCGCGGGGATCCACTACCCGATTCCGATCCACCTTCAGGGCGCGTTCGCGTACCTCGGGCACCGTCCGGGCGACTTCCCGGTCACCGAAGCGGCGGCGCGCACCATCCTGTCGCTGCCGATCTTCCCGGGCATCACGGTCGAGCAGCAGGAGGCGGTCGTCGGCGCACTTTGCCGAGCGCTCACCAGCTGATGTACGAGGGTCTGCGCGTCCTCGCGATCATCCCGGTGTTCAACGAAGAGGTGAAGATCGGCAAGGTCCTTGACCGGATCCCCGGTGACGTGGTCGACGAGGCCCTCGTGGTGGACGACGGGTGCACCGACGCGTCGCCGGAGGTGGCGCGGAAAAAGGGCGCGACCGTGCTCCCGATGGGCCGGACGGTCGGTGTGGGGGCCGCATTGCGCGAGGGGTACCAGTACGCCGTGGACCGTGGATTCGATGTCGCCGTGGTGATGGCCGGCAACAACAAGGACGCACCCGAAGAGATCCCCTTGCTGCTGGAGCCGATCCACGCGGGGCGAGCGGTGTTCGTGCAGGGATCGCGCTGGCTGAAGCCCGATCAGAACCTCGGTCCGATGCCCAGATACCGAAAGGTCGCGACCCGGCTGCACCCGATGTTGTTCAGTGTGGTCGCGCGCCACCGGGTCACCGACAGCACGAACGGGTTCCGAGCGATCCGGGTCGATGTCCTGCGCGATCCACGACTCGATCTCAGCCCGGCCTGGCTCGACAAGTACGAGCTGGAGCCGTACCTGTACCTGAGCGTCATCGGTCTCGGCTATCCGGTCGCCGAGGCACCGGTGACGAAGGTCTACCCACCCAAGGCGATCGGCCAGACCAAGATGCGGCCGTTCGTCGACTGGTGGTCGATCCTGCGCCCGCTCGCCCACGCCGCGGTGAAGCCACCCGGTCGCGCGCTCCGCAACTCGTAACCGGACGGAGCTGCTGCCCACTGCGTCACGCCCCGTCGCGCGACCTGCGACCGTAGCGTCGTCAGGTGTTGAGCGCGGCTTCGACCGCGGCCGCTGAGGATCGAGCTCCGTCCTCTTCGGCAAGCCGTTTGCCGAGCGCGCCGGCGCGCCGCCGCAGCTCGCCGTCGTCGAGGAGTCGAGCGACAGCAGCATGCATGTGGCGGTTTCGCTGCCGCCACCGGATCGCAATGCCGATACCGAGGCGCTCGATCAGTGCCGCGGTATCTGGCTGATCGAATCCCTTCGGGACGGCGAGATGAGGGATGCCGGCCCTCATGACTGCGACGGTGGTCCCGATGCCGGCGTGGTGGATCCCGGCGCGGCACCGTCGGGCAACCGCGCTGAAGGGCACGAACCCGGTGATGTGAACCCGGTCAGGATCGAAGTGGTTGGGCGGTGGCGACGCCGGTCCGGTGACCACGAGAGCCCGGGCGCCGGTCGCCACGACTTCGCTCGTCACGTGCTCGAAGAAGTCGCCGGCGTCGACGGCGCTGCTCGCGCCGAGGGTGATCAGGACAGGTGGGCGTCCGGCATGCAAGAAGGCTTCGGTCGCAGGTGGCACCGGGCGTTGCTCCGCTCGGTCCCACGCGACGAACGACGTCGCCGTGATCGATCGCGGCCAGTCCGGCTGCTGATCGACCACGGCGGGGGAGGCCATGACGACCGTTCTCCGCGCGGTCATCGGGAGACGGAGCAACCCTGCCCGTACCGGGGGGAGGCCGAGCGCACGTCGGTGCCGGTTGATGGGCCGATCGAACAGCACCGCCGTCGAGACCGACGCGCTCCGCCACGCGGCTCGGTTCATCAACCGGCCGAGCCCGCCGGACCAGGGGCCGATGCGGGTACCTCCGGGGACCGTGTGCGCGCTCGGGATCATGCTCGGAAAGACCGTTCCTACGACTCGTGGCACCCCGAGGCGCTCGGCGACGTTGTGAGCCGCGATGTGCGCGGGATGGGTCACCAACAGGTCCGCCCCGGTCATGCTCCCTTCGAGGTCCCGGGTCAGTTCGTCGATCTGGTCGAACACGAAATGCTGCAGCGCGGCCCGAAGGCCGAACGGCATCCGCCCGAAGATCTCGGGATGCTGTGCGAACTCTTCGAATCCGACACGACGACCGAGTGGAACGAAGTCGATTCCGGCTTCAGTCACGATGTCGTGCCACGCGGGCGATGCTCCGATCCGCACCGCATGGCCGCGACGCTGGAGCTCGACCGCGACACCGACGAACGGAAAGAGATCACCCCAAGACCCCATCGTGGTGAAGAGAATCGAGGCCACGACCGATCCCTACGAGACCGTTCCCGAATGCCGGGTCAATGGTTCCTCAGGTTGCCCGCTCGGCGGCGTGATCCTCGATCGCCTTGTTGATCGCGTTCGCAGCGCGCCCGACGAACTCGCCGCCGCTGCCGGTGACCCATTCGCAGGACGCGGCCGGCGGGTCGAGCTGGCCCTTGTACTTTGGCATCACGTACTGGGCGAAGAGCTCGGCCGATCGGAGCGTCGCCGCCGGGGTTGCCCAGTCGTGGCCGAAGAAGAGGAACGCACCGAATCCCCCGTTGCTGGCCTCGATGAGCTCGTCGAGCTTGGCGATCGCGTCGTCGGGAGTGCCGATCACCGCGAACCCCGCGGCCTTGTTGTTCTCGATGATCTCCTTCGCGTTGTCACCCTGCACCGGTCCCGCCGGGAGCACGTGGGTGAAGTAGCGGGAGAACGCCTCGATGCCGTACTCGA
>JADGON010000389.1 GCA_017882945.1 Acidimicrobiia bacterium
CTCCGAGCCAGTGGTGTCGGGCAGTGCGGCTGCGGACGCCCCCGTCGCAGCCGCACTGCCCGTCACGGTCGCGGTCGCTGCAGTGGCCCCCGTCCGAACCACGCTGCTGACTGCTACCGCGTTCTTGTTGAAGCTTCCGGTCGTGGCGCCCCTGTCCGCCGCCACGACCACTCCGGGCGCGGCGGCGACTGCCGGCGCGAGACCCCTGCCCGAGGTGGTCGTGCGGTTGTCCCCCGAGATGCAGAGCACGACGGCCGTGGCGGCGATGCAGAGCGCCACCGTGCCGGCGGTGAAGCACCGGCGGGCCGTGATGTGGGAGGACTGTCGCATGAGCACCTCGGTGCGAAACGAGCATCGGCGAGAACAGGCCCCAGTCAGTGGCTGGGGCCGGTTTCGCACTGGCTCCCCGCAGGCTCATGCGACCAAAGTGGATCGCCTGCGGATCAACGCCTCCCCGTGAGGTGTGACCTGTCTCAGTTGTCAGTTCCCGGTACCCGCCTCCCAGCGGCACCGGCTGAGAGCATCAAACCACTCTCCGCGCGAACATGGAATAGGGCAACCGGCCCAAAACCTGACGAACGCCACCAGGCGTGTTCGGAGCGCCCGTGCCCATTGAGGTCTTGGCGTCAGCCGGGCGTGCCGAAGCGAACGCCAAGGCCGGGAGATCGGGGTGGGCGTACGCTGAGGACGTGCCTGTGACCCGGCCGTCGACCGCGGTGCCGCTGATCGATCCGTTCGCCCGCCGGGTGCGCGATCTACGGCTGTCGGTGACGGACCGGTGCAACTTCCGCTGCACCTACTGCATGCCGGGCGAGGGGATGGAGTGGCTCCCCCGGTCCGAGCTGCTGACCTACGAGGAGCTCGCCCGCATCGCCAGGGTCTGCGTCGAACGATGGGGCTTCGACGGGATCCGGATCACCGGCGGCGAGCCGACAGTGCGGGCCCATCTCCCGCGCCTGTTCGAGCTCCTGCGCCCGCTCGGCGTGGACCTCGCGATGACGACGAACGGGGTCCGGCTCCCCGAGCTCGCCCACGATCTCGCCGCGGCCGGGCTCCAGCGAGTGAACGTCTCGCTCGACACCCTCCACCCCGAGACGTTCCGGGCGCTGACCCGCCGCGACGAGCTCGACCGGGTCCTGGCCGGGATCGACGCGGCGCTCGAGGCCGGTCTGAAGCCGGTGAAGATGAACGTCGTCGTGATCCGCGGGATCAACGACCACGAGGTCGTGGACATCGCAGCGTTCGGCCGCGACCGGGACGTCGGGATTCGGTTCATCGAGTTCATGCCGCTCGATGCCCAGGGGGACTGGACCATGGACCAGGTCGTCCCGAGCCACGAGATCCTCGACCGGATCCATGCGGTGTTCCCGCTCGAGGCGGACCGGGATCGCCACGACGGAGCGCACGTCGAACCCGCCGCTCGGGTTCGTTACCAGGACGGTCACGGGGATGTCGGCGTCATCGCCAGCGTCACCGAGCCGTTCTGCGAGAGCTGTGACCGGGTGCGGATCACCGCGGAAGGGAAGTTCCGGACCTGCCTCTTCGCGCTGGAGGAGACGGATCTGCGGGCGACGATCCGTGATGGCGGGACCGACGACGACGTCGCCGCGGCAATCGAGGCCGCGGTGGGGACCAAGTGGGCCGGTCACCGGATCGGCCAGGTCACCTTCGTGCGCCCGTCCCGATCGATGAGCCAGATCGGCGGATAGCACCCAGCCGCGATCCCGGGTGGCCGGGCGTCCGCCCTTCGTGCCCGCCTCCGTACTCCGCTCCCTAGAATGTCGGCATGGCTTCGGAGTTCACGCACCTCGACCCGCTCGGTCGCGCCCGCATGGTCGACGTCTCGGCCAAGGACCCGAGCCACCGGCGGGCGGTCGCTCGCTGCCGGGTCTACATGGAGCAGGACACCGCATCGAAGATCGCCTCGGGCGCCATCACCAAGGGCGACGTGCTCGCAGTGGCCCGGGTGGCCGGGATCCAGGCGGCCAAGCAGACCGCCAACCTGCTGCCCCTGTGCCACCCGCTCCTCGTCGGCTCGGTGTTCGTGAACTTCCGGATCGAGGACCGCCACGTCGAGGTCGAGAGCCAGGTCGACACGTTCGACCGCACCGGCGTCGAGATGGAGGCACTGACCGCGTGCACCATCGCCGCGCTCACGGTCTACGACATGTGCAAGTCCCTCGACCGGGGCATGACGATCGGGGACGTGGCGCTCTGGGAGAAGACCGGAGGCCGTTCCGGGGTGTGGCGCAGGCCCGGTCGCGACGGCGACGACTTCGCGCTCTGAGCCCAGTTTCACAGGGGATTCGGCCACGCTGTGAGGTGGGAGGCGAACGATTGTTCGCCTCCGGGCTCGACGGCGGAGAGTGGCCCGGTCTAGGGTTCGAACCGGTTCAGCGAGGGTATGTGAAGCTGGGAATCCACCGTTTCTCGCCCTTTGCTTGTTAGCGTCCGCCTCACGGAAAGCGACAGGGAGCCTTGGCGATTCCGGTACTTGTAGTTCTCGCGGTGCTCTGGGGGGCCTTTTTTCTGTGGCCCATGGTTCAGGGCCGGAGCTCGGGCCGACGGGCCGACTCCATTGGCGACTTCAGCTACCGGCTCGGCGTCATCGGCAAGACCGGTGGCCACAGCCGGCGGCGCCGGTCCGCCCAAGAGCAGCCGGCCATCGCGGTCGCGATGCCTCCGGCCATTCCTCCGGCGCGCCCGCTCGGCGCGGCCGGGAGCCCCACGCCCGGAGTGGTCGGGATGGTGCGGCCGGCGGCGATGAGCCGCTCGCAGCGCCGGCGCCGTGACGTCCTGCTGATCCTCGGCGTCGGCGTGCTCAGCTCCTTGCTCCTGGCCGTCGTGGCGGGCAACCCGCTCTTCTGGGTGGTCCAGGGGCTCACCGACCTGCTGCTCGTCGGCTACCTCGTGCTCCTCGTGCGCATGAAGCAGACGGCGAGCGAGCGGCGGGCGAAGGTGCACTACCTCCCGGCCGCCGCGCCGGCACCCTCGCTCGTCTTGCGCCGCAGCGCCAGCGCGTCCTCGTAGCGCGGCCCGTGGACCGGGCCGAGGAGATCGCGCACGCGGGTTCGAGCGTGCGCAGCGTCCTCGAGGAGAAGCACCGCGCGCGTGAAGTCACGCTGGCCGCGTCACGCTCCACGATCCAGTGCTCCGCCGCGTCGATCCGCGCGACCCAGCGCGGAGAGTTCGAGCGGGCCGAGGAGCTCGCGGCCGAAGCCGCCGCGCACCTCGCGCGCGCGGACGAGGCCGTGATCGGGCATCTCGACGTTCGTCACGGCGGCTACCTGCACGACGCCAAGAAGGAGTACGCGGAGGCGCGCATCACGCTCGCGTTCGTGCGGGGCGACGCGCTGCCGATGCCCGCGGAGCTGGCGGTCGAAGGTCCCGCGTACCTCAACGGTCTGGCCGAGGCGGCCAGCGAGCTGCGTCGCCACACCCTTGACTGCCTGCGCGCGGATCAGCTCGAGCGCGCCGAGATGCTGCTGGCGACGATGGACGACGTCTACGGCCTGCTCGTGACGATCGACTATCCCGACGCGATCACCGGCGGGCTCCGGCGCACGACCGACGCATTGCGCGCGGTGATCGAACGGACGCGGGGCGACCTCACGAACGCGCTCGTGGCCGCGAGACTGCGCGCGGCCATCGCAGGTGCGGAGCGTCCGCCGCCGCCGTAGACTGCGGAAAGCGGACAAGGGGGGCGAACCGGAAATGATACGACGCGTGGCAATTGCCGTCGTCGTGGTGCTGGTCGCCGCCTCGTGCGCCCATCTCCGGGGTGGTGGCCCCGGCAACGAGGGTCTTGTCGTCACGGTCGGGGTCCCCGGTCCCGGAGGGGCGCGCATCGTCGACGTCTCGGCGCCACGCCCGCCGACCGACCACTCGATCAGCGCGTCGGTCTGGCTCGACAAGCCCTTCGGTGCACCGGTCGCGAGCGGAACCCTTCCGCTGCACTTCACCCTCGATGGCGCGACGGTGAAGCCGGGGATCCACACGGTCATCGCGATCTCGAACGACCGGGGTGTGGTGCGTCACGGGGTCGTGTTCCTCAACGGCGACCTGCGGCTCAACCAGGTGCAGGTGCTCGGCTCGCACAACAGCTACCACATCGCCCCGAGCGAACCACCGTTCAACGTCATCGAACAATGGCAGTACAGCCACGATCCGCTCCCCGTGCAGTTCGAGTCCGAAGGCATCCGCCAGATCGAGCTCGACGTGTACGCGGACCCGAACGGGATTCGGGTGCTGCACCTGCCCGACGTCGACTTCGGGACGACGTGCTCCCTGTGGGTCGAGTGCCTGCGCGTCGTGAAGGCGTGGTCCGACGCGCACCCGAAGCACATGCCGATCACGATCCTGACCGAGCTGAACGACACGAGCTACGGCTTCCCGACGCCGATCCTGCCGTGGGACGGTCCCGCGATGGACCAGCTCGACGCGGAGATCCGCTCGGTGTTCCCGCCCCAGGACGTGATCACCCCCGACGACGTGCGCGGCCACCACGCGACGCTCGCGGAAGCGGTGACCACCGACGGCTGGCCGACGATCAACTCGGTGCGCGGCCAGGTGATGTTCGTCATGGACAACGCAGGTTCGTACCGGGACACCTACACCGCGGGTCACCCGACCCTCGAGCACCGGATGATCTTCACGAACTCGGACATCGGTCGACCCGATGCGGCGTTCATCAAGCTCAACGACCCGATCGGTGACGCGGCGCGCATCCACGATGCCGTGGCGGGGGGCTACGTCACGCGTACCCGGGCCGACGCCGACACGTTCGAAGCCCGCGCCAACAACACCGCACCTCGAGATGCGGCGATCGCCGGGGGAGCCCAGTGGGTCTCCACGGACTACGAGGTTCCGGGGCGCGCTTACGGCCAGCCGTACTTCGTGGCGATTCCCGGTGGCACGCCCGCGCGGTGCAACCCGATCAACTCGCCGTCGTGGTGCACGTCGAGTCAGATCGAGTCGCTGAGCCCCTGACGATCACGGGGCAAGGGTCGGGGGAGGGGTTTGGTACCCTCACAGGTCCCTCGGGGGTGTAGCTCAGCCCGGTAGAGCGCTACGTTCGCAACGTAGAAGTCGTGGGTTCAAGTCCCATCACCTCCACCA
>JADGON010000390.1 GCA_017882945.1 Acidimicrobiia bacterium
ACGTGCCGGAGGGCCCGCCCGTGTTCACCGAAGAGTCCGTCTCGGTGCTGCGGACCTTGCAGCAGCGGGTCGAGGCGTGGTTCGGGCGCAGGAACTACACGCAGGCCGAAGCCGTCGAGGCGCTCGTGCAGCAGGTCCGCGCGCTCAGCGGGGGCTTCGCCCGCGTCGCGGAGGTCCTCAGCGACAATGTGATCGACTCGGTGGACGCGGCCCGCGAGGCTGGGCTCGACGACGAGTCGATCGCGGTCATGTACCTCGAGAGTCTCGAGTGGGATTCGCTGTCCGGGCTCTTCGACTACGTGTTGCGGCTGCAGATGCGCGACGCGGTGTGGCGCAAGCTCGCCGTCGATGATGCATCCGCGACCCGCGGCACCCTCGCGGTCGGGTTCCTGGACCTGGTCGGGTACACCGCGCTGAGTCAAATGCTCGAGGACGACGAGCTCGGCGAGCTCGTCGTCCGGTTCGAGGCGCTGACCCACGACACGATCGCGGAGCTGGGTGGCCGGTTGGTCAAGACCATCGGCGACGAAGTGATGTTCGTCTCGGAGTCACCGGCGGTCACGGGCAAGATCGCCATCCGGCTGACCGAGCGGACCGGCGTCGATTCGATGCTGCCCGACGCCCGGGCGGGACTCGCCTACGGGTCGGTCATCGCGCGCGAGGGCGACTACTACGGTCCGATCGTCAACCTCGCCCACCGGTTGGTCGAGCTGGCGTATCCGGGGACCGTGTTGGCATCGGAGGATCTGCACGGCGCGCTCGCGGCCGACCCGTCGTTCGGCTGGGGCCGGGCGCGGGATCGCAAGATTCGTGACATCGGGGTGGTCGGAACCTGGCCGCTTCGAGCCGGAGCCGGCGAACTCGCGGGGTAGCGTTGGTCCCACATGAATGCTTCCACGGCCCCCCTGCGCCTGCTCTCGGTCCATGCCCACCCTGACGACGAAGCGTCAAAGGGCGCTTCGACCGTCGCCAAGTACGCCGCCGAGAACATCCGCGGGGTACTCGTGTGCTGCACGGGCGGTGAAGAAGGCGAGATCCTCAACCCGGCCGTCGACACGCCCGAGACGCGGGCGAACCTCCATGAGGTCCGCATGCAGGAGCTCCAGGACAGCGTGGACGCGATCGGGTACGAGAAGCTCTACATGCTCGGCTACCGCGACTCGGGAATGAAGGACTCCGAGGCCAACGCGCATCCGGACAACTTTGCGAACGCGCCGCTCGACGAAGCCGTGGAACGCCTGGTGCGGATCATCCGGGCCGAGCGGCCGCAGGTGATCATCACCTACGGGGACGACAGCAAGTTCTACCCCCATCCGGATCACGTCCGCGTGCACGAGATCTCGCTGCCGGCCTTCGATGCTGCGGGTGACCCGGATGCGTTTCCCGATGCGGGCGAGCCGTGGCAACCCCAGAAGATGTATTACACCGGGTGGTCGGCCCGGCGGATCCGTGCGCTCAACGACGCCTTCATCGCGCGAGGCGAGGAGAGCCCGTACGCGCAGTGGTTCGAGCGGGACGGATTTGACGACTCGGTCGACGAGCGCTTCACGACGTACGTCGACGTGAGCGACTTCCTGCACATCCGGCGCGAAGCGTTGCTGGCGCACCGGACGCAGGTGGACCCGACCGGGTTCTGGATGCGTCTGCCCGATGATGTCGTCCGCGAGGTCTTCCCGTGGGAGGAGTTCGTGCTCGCACGCTCGCTGGTCGACACCGGTGTCCCGGACGGAGAGCCCGAGGACGACCTCTTCGCCGGGCTGCGTGCGCCGGTGAGGACATCATGACGAAGTACCTGAGTCAGGAGTGGCTGGACGAGTCGCGCGCGCTGGCGGAGAGCCAGCCCGAGCGTCCGGGTGCGTCGGCGCAGATGCAGTACGTCGTCACCGGTGGACCCGACGGTGACATCAAGTACTACTGGATCCTCGGGGACGGGAAGCTGCTCGAGAGCGCGCTCGGCGACGCTCCTGACGCGGACTTCACGATGACGCTCACCTACGACGACTCGGTCAAGATCCAGAACGGCGAGCTGGATGCGAACGCCGCGTTCATGCAGGGCCGGATGAAGGTCACCGGGAACATGGGCAAGCTCATGGCCCTCATGCCCCTCACGAATTCGGCCGAGTACAAGTCCCTCCAAGAAGAGATCCGCCACATCACCACCTTCTAGCCTTCTCCCGCTCCCCGCTCCCCGCTCCCCGCTCCCCGCTCCCCGCCCCAAAGCCCACCTCCGTTCTTCCTCCAAGTCTCCCCCCAACAGAGTCCCTCCGTTTGTCCCGTTCGGTTCTCCAGAGGACCTTTCCGGGACAGACGCCAGGGTCGTTGTGGGACCTCCGGAGGTCGAACGATGCACGTCGACGTGGTTGTGGGCAAGATCGCGGCTGGACAGTTGGGCCTGATCACCCGCAGTCAGGCAATCGAGGCCGGCGTCAGTGACAATCAGATCAAGAAGCGGGCGCGCGCCGGAAAGTGGACCCGGGTGCGCAGTGGGGTGTTCGTGATCGCCGGCGCTCCGCAGACGTGGGAGCAAGGTGTGCTCGCGGCCGTGTTGACCGCGGGGCCGGGTGCCGTGGCCTCGCACTTCAGCGCAGCTGCCCTTCATTGCTTTCCGGATGCGATGCGAACGAACCTGTTCGAGGTGACTGCCCGCCCCGGGAGGAATCCAAAGATCCCCGGGGTCAGGGTGCATCGTCCCGCGTTGCTGCCGGACCATGACATGCGCGTCGTCGGCGGCATTCCGAGCACGTCCTACGCCCGGACGTTGGTTGACTGCACCGGCCGTTCTTCGCTCGGTCAGATCGCGAGGGCGCTCGACGCCGGGCTCGTGAGGCGGGACGTGACGGTGTGGTCCGTCGAGCGCTCGCTCTCCGCGCTCGGTCAGGCTCCGGGTCGACACCCGTCGAAGCTGTGGACACTCCTGGCTGAGCGGAGCACCGTGGCGATTGAATCGGAGAGTCGACCCGAGATCCGCATGCTGCGCGTTCTCCGAGTCGGAGGGCTCCCCGCGCCGACACAGCAGCACTGGGTGAAGTTCGGCACCGACAGGTTCCGCCTCGACCTGGCGTATCCCGAAGCGAAGGTTGCGATCGAGTACGACGGCTGGGACACGCACCGAACCCGAACCGCGTTCGACTCGGACCGCCGTCGTGACCGGATCCTGCAGCTCAACGGTTGGGTCGTCCTCCGCATCACCTCACAGACCCCGGATGCCGAGATCGTCGAAACCGTCCGTGCGTTTGTCCCGTAAGGATCCCGATGGGAACCGTTCGGGACAGACGGAGGGGGGTTCGGGTCTTGGGTCTACGAGCCCGACCGTTGCAGATCTCTCAGCTCGCGGAAGCCGATGAGGGTCGCGCCCGCGCCATCGATCAGATCGCGCAGCGAGGGATCCGTGCACAGCGCGGCATGATCCTCGACGCGGCCCGGCCAGTCGGGATGGGACGCGCGCAGCTCGTCGGTGTCGACCGCCGGGTGGAAGTACACCTCGGTGACCCCGGGCCGCAGATCGTAGAGCGTCCGCTCGACGGCCCGCCGGGAACCGACGTGCGTATACACGAAGTGGTCCGGGAACACGACGCCCTCTTCCGCGGCGAGCCGCCGGAACGGGAAGCCGACCCGCGCTTCGCTGCTCGCACCGGCCATGCGCAATGGGAGCTGGAAGTCCACCGCGAGCTCGAGGTACACGTCGAAGAATTCGGGCCGGAGCTGGAGGGTGCCCATGTGGCTGTCGAGGTGGCTCACGTCGAAGCCCCAGAAGATCGCCCGCTCGATCTGGGCCCGGCACTCCTTGCGCACCTCTTCGAGATCGGCGTGGTCCCAGATGTCCTCGAGGGTGCGTGGGAAGCCGCCGTCCCCGTCGAGCAGGCTCGGCGAATGCGTGATGGGCCCCCACCGGTACGTCTCCCACTCGGCATTCAGGGTGAAGTGCACGCCGACGTCCTCACCGCGGTACTGCGCCGCCGCGTCGCGGGCCCACGGGCACGGGACCATCAGCGTGGCGCTGGTCGCGAGGCCGTGGCGCAGGGCGGCATACACCGCGACGTTGGCCGAACGCGACGATCCGAGATCGTCGCAGTTGATGATGAGGAGCTTGGCGTCGGGCGCGTAGCCGAGCCGTTCGGCGAGGGTCGTCACGGCTTGCAGGCTACCGGGCGCCGCGCCCCGGCCTGCGAGGGTGGCCTCAGTCGGGGAGTGGCTGCGCGCGCGAGACGATCGCCGCGGTGTCGACCCGTGGGGGCAACGTGCCGTAGAGAGTCGACGCCGAGTCCGGGTCGAGTCGTGACGCGCAGAAGGCGTCGGCCACCGCGGTCGAGCCCGAGCGGATCAGCAGCGAGCCCTGAAGCGCGAGCGCCATCGCTTCCACGACTCGACGGGCGCGGGCCTCGAGGTCGTCGTGATCGGCGAGGATCGCGTCCAATCGCCGGCAGTGGGCGTCGAAGCGAGGATCCGTTCCCGTCGCGGCGAGCACCTCCTCGCGGAACGCGTCGACCGACGCGGGTTCCCGGCCCATCGCGCGCAAGACGTCGAGGCAGATGACGTTGCCGGAGCCCTCCCAGATGCCGTTCAGCGGAGACTCGCGGAACAGCCGCGGCATGATCGATTCCTCCACGTACCCGGCGCCGGCGAGACACTCGAGCGCTTCCACCACCATCCCGGGCTGCCGCTTGCAGACCCAGAACTTGCCGACCGCGGTGGCGAGGCGCGCGAACGCCACCTCATGAGGATCCGCGTCGGGGCGATCGGTGGCGTCGTAGGCGGCCGCAAGGCGGATCGCGAGCGTGGTTGCGGCCTCGCTCTCGACCGCGAGGTCCGCGAGCACGTTTCGCATGAGTGGCTGGTCGATCAGGTTCCGCCCGAACGCGCTGCGGTGCGCGGCATGGTGCGTCGCCTGCGCGAGGGCTTGGCGCATGCCCGAAGCCGCGCCGAGCACGCAGTCGAGTCGGGTGTGGTTCACCATCTCGATGATCGTGGGCACGCCACGACCCTCGTCCCCGACGAGCCGGCCTTCCGCATCGTCGAGCTCGATCTCACCCGACGCGTTGGAGCGGTTCCCGAGCTTGTCCTTGAGGCGCTGGATCTCGATCCCGTTGATCGACCCGTCGTCGCGTTGTCGCGGGACGAAGAAGCACGACAACCCGGCGGGGGCCTGGGCGAGCATCAGGAATGCGTCGCTCATCGGCGCGGAGCAGAACCACTTGTGACCGGTGACCCGGTACGGCTCCCCGGGACCGCCGCCGTTCACGGGGATGGCCCGGGTCGTGTTCGCCCGCACGTCGGAGCCGCCCTGCTTCTCGGTCATCGCCATTCCGGCGATCGCGCCGAGCTTCTGGGTCGCGGGCAGCGGCCGCGGGTCGTACGTCAGACTCGTGAGTCGCGGTTCCCAGCTCGCCGCGAGGCTCGGTTCCGCCCGCAACGCGGGGACGATCGCGTAGGTCATCGACACCGGGCAGCCGTGCCCCGCGTCGACCTGGCTCCACACCATGAACCCGGCCGCGCGGGCGACGTGAGCACCGTCACGAGGCTCGAGCCACGGACCGCCGTGAAGGCCGTGCTCGAGCGCGACGCGCATGAGCTCGTGGTACGCGGGGTGGTAGTCGACGGTGTCGATGCGGTTGCCGAACCGATCGTGCGTGCGCAGCCGGGGCGGATTCTCGTTTGCCGCGAAGCCCCAGCCGATGCTCTCGGCCGAGCCGGCCCGCTTGCCGATCTCGTGCAGCTGCTCGAGTGCCCACGTGGCTCCGTGACGCGGCACCGCCTCGACGAGCGCGACATCCGCGCCGAAGACGTCGTAGTCCTCGAGCGGAGGTGGTTGATTGAGGACCTCGTGCGTTGCCACGGTCGCCCCGAACGTCAGAGTCGCTCGATGATGGTGCCGGTACCGAGACCTCCGCCGCAGCACATCGTGATGAGGCCGAGCGTGCCGTCGGTGCGCTCGAGCTCGTGCAGCGCCGTCGTGACCAGTCGGGCTCCGGTGGCGCCGACCGGGTGGCCGATCGCGATCGCGCCGCCGTTCGGGTTGACCCTCTCCATGTCGGGCTTCAGCTCCCGCTCCCATGCGAGCACCACAGAGGCGAACGCCTCGTTGATCTCGACGGTGTCGATGTCGGCCATGCCCAGCCCGGTGCGCTCGAGCAGCCGCCGGGTCGCGTCGATCGGACCGGTGAGCATCAGGACCGGATCGACGCCCACGAGACACTGGTCGACGATGCGCGCTCGCGGCCGGAGTCCGAGGTCGTTCGCCTTGGCCGCGGTCATCAGCAGGACGGCCGCCGCGCCGTCGGTGATCTGCGACGAGGAACCTGCGGTGTGCACGCCGTCCTCGCGCCCGACGGGCTTGAGCTTCGCCAGTGCCTCGAGCGATGTCTCGCGCAGACCTTCGTCACGGGTGACGGCGTGGGTCGAACCGGTCGGCTTGCCGTCCTCGTCGACGTCCGGCGCGTCCACCGCCAGCACCTCGCGTTCGAATCGTCCCTCGGCCCACGCGCGCTGCGCCCGGGTCTGGGACTCGAGCCCGAACCGGTCGCAGTCCGCGCGGGTGATGCCCCACTGGTCGGCGATCCGTTCTGCCGCTTCGAACTGCGACGTGACCTCGTACTGCGCGAAGTAGGACTTGGGCGTCGGTCGGCCGAAGTCACCACGCACGGCCGCGCCGAGCGGCACGCGGCTCATGCTCTCCACTCCACAGCTCAACGCCACCTCGATCGCACCGGCCTTCACCAACGAGGCTGCGAGGTTCGTGGCCTGCTGCGATGATCCGCATTGCGCATCCACGGTCGTCGCCGCGACCTCGAGCGGCATCCCGGCGGCCAGCCACGCGGTGCGGGCGATGTTGAACGTCTGCTCGCCGACCTGGCTGACGCAGCCACCGACGAGCTGCCCGACCTCGTGCGGGTCGATCCCGGATCGCTCGATCGCCCCGACCTGGACGCCGCCGAGCAGGTCGGCCGGGTGGACCGTCGATAGGCCACCGTTGCGGCGCCCGAGCGGTGAGCGGACCGCCTCGACGATGACGACATCGGTATCTGCGAGCGGGGCCACGGATCCTCCAGGGGGCT
>JADGON010000391.1 GCA_017882945.1 Acidimicrobiia bacterium
CAGATCGTCGCCGCCACGCTCGGCCGCCCCCCGCGAAGCGCCTCGTCAGGCGACTGAGACCTCAGCGCGAGCAGAGCAGGAGCGGCGCGCCACTCAGGTCCCGCGTCTCCGTCGCGCCGTCGTGCTCGCCCTCGAGGCGCAGGAACCCCGGTGGGGCACCGGGGTGCAGCTCGAGGCGCACGCACCCCGACCCGGGCCATGCGAGCTCCACGGCGTCGCCGTCTTCGCTGACCACCTCACCGTCGAGCAGACCGGCGAAGAACCCGACCGCGGCCGGTAGGGACGGCGTGGACATGACGACGCGCCGGAGCCGGCACACCGGCTCTGCCCGGGGCGGTGGCGCCGGCCACCACTCCGGCTCGAAGAACGCATTCCCCGCGACCGCCTCCTTGACCAGCTCGGGCGTTCCCGGGTGGTCGGGGTGCACCTGCGCGAGCTGGACCACGGTGCCGTGTGCCTCTCGGGGCTGGAGGAAGGCTTCCTTCCAGAACGGGTCGCGGAGATCGACGTTGACCGGTTGGAACCCGGCGTTGCGGACGCGTTCGAGGGTGGCCGCCAGGTCGGGGACCTTGAACGTGAGGTGGTGCTGCCCGGGTCCGTGCCTGGCCAGGAACCGGGCCAGGAAGTCGTTCTGCTGCGGCTCCCAGTCGACGAGAAGCTCGACCGTCATGCCCTCGGCACCTTCGCCGAGGCGCACCTGCACCCACCGGAACCCGTAGCCGTTGCCGCCCGAGAAGATCGTGCCGCCGAGGTCGCCGACGACGGTGGCGAGCGCGGCCTGGATGTCCGTCGTCGCAATCGCGACGTGGTCGAAGTCGATCGGCATGGGCCTGAGACTCAACCGGGCGGCACGCCCGGGGCAAGTCGAGTCAGGTCGTCGGCACGGGTTCCGGAGTGGTCGCAGAACCTCGACCGGCGCGCGTGAAGAGCCGGGCGGCGACGTAGCCGATGCCGAAGATCATGAACCCACCGACGGCGTCGAGGAAGTAGTGGTTGGCGGTGATCACGATCACGGTCACCGTCATGGCCGGGTAGGCGGCCGCGAGCCACTTCGCCCACGTGTGCTTCAACCGCGGTACCAGCGCGCACGCGCACCAGAGCGCCCAGGCGCAGTGCACGCTCGGCATCGCCGCGAACTGGTTCGAGATGCTCTTCATCGCGCCGGAGTTGAACGTCCAGAAGGCCGGGTCGTTCTCGAGCGTGTCGACGAAGTGGTAGCGGATACCGGGGTGGAGGTGCAGGTACATGTGCGCGTCGAGCAGGCGCGGCGGCATGAGTGGCCAGAAGCGGAAGCCGATGAGCGCGATCAAGGTCGCGACTCCGAGCGTGTTGCGCCAGCGCGGGTAGTCGTTCGGCCACTTTCGGAACAGGTAGACACCGACGCCGATGGTCACGATGAAGTGCAGCGAGCCGTAGAAGTAGTTCGCCGCGATGATGAGGGGCTTGAAGTGCAACGCCCAGTCGTTGAGGGTCTGCTCGTGATTGATGCCGAGCGTCCGCTGCCAGCCCATCAGCTGCTTCGCGTGTTCGTACGCGTCGGCCGCGTGCGTGGCGCCCACGTTCCGGATCGTGGAGTACACGACGTAGAAGATCAGGATCGCCAGGATCTCGGCCCACCAGTAGATGACGTGGCCGTCGCGCAAGACGCTGGCCCCCCACAGCTTGCGGTGACGGCCCGCCGCTCGATCCTCGGTGCGCGTGCTCACGTCTTCGATCCGGCGCCCATCGCAGTCTGATGGCGGTTGCCGACCGCGAAGGCAGGAGCTCCGAGGAAGCTCACGAGCAGCATGGTCAGGTACCAGAGCAGGCCGATGCCGATCGCCTGACCGTTCGGGATCCCGAGCGGGTGGAGCAGCAGCACGAACATTCCCTCACGCACGCCGAGCCCGCTCAGAGAGATCGGGATGACTTGGGCCATCGCCACGACCGGGACGAACGCGATCACCGCACCGACGGGGACGGGTGCCCCGATGGTGAGGATGACGAAACCGACGGTGAGCACGACGGACACCTGGTAGATCATCGCGGTCCCGAGCACCGCGAGCGCGGCTCTTGGCTCCCTCCGGAGCTGCGCGACGCCGACGTGGGTCGCGCCGATGAACCGCATCCAGTTCTCGTGGTGCTCGAAGCGGCCGGCCATCCGCGGGTGCGCGGCCAGGAGCAGGATCGCGGCGAGCGCCGCGAGTGCGATCCCGGAGACGAGGATCGCGACCCAGGCCGTGTTCGATTCGAGCAACGACGGATCGACCATGAAGCCGAAGAAGCAGAGCACCGGGAGCGCCAGGAAGCCGCTGAGCCGCTCGAGCGCTACCGCGGCGAAGGCGGTCTCGCTCGAGCCGATGTTCTTGGCCGACCGGCTGATCCGGAGCACGTCGCCGCCGATGGTGGACGGGAGGACGTTGCCGACGAACTGGCCCGCGAAGTAGTGGCCGGTGAGCGCTCGGAGCGGCACCACCGCGCCGAACGCGAGGAGCACTCGCTGCCAGCGCCACGCGGAGAGCACGATGCCGATCGTGGCCAGGAGCACGGCGGCGGCGAAGAACGCCAGGGTCGAGAGGTGGCGGTGCTTCGGGAGCGCGCTGTCGAAGTCGACCTTGGTGACCAGCACGGCCAGCAGCACGGCGCTGACGACCATCCGGATGCCGAGCGCCCAGCGGGCCCGGCGCGTAGGCGCGGGCTGTTCCGACTCTTCCGGCGCCATCCCCGTAGCCTACGGGCTGGGCCCTGTTGGCCGGGAGCCGCCCGGTCGGCCACGATGGTCACCGACGGGGAGCCACGGGGTCACCAGCGAGGGGGTCGGCATGAGGGTCCTCACCGACGACGGAGTCGGGATCGAGATCACCGAGCAGGGCTCCGGCGCGACGCTCGTGCTCGTGCACGGGTTCGGCGGGGCCAAGGAAGACTTCGCCGACCAGGTCGATGCGCTGGCCGCCCGCCATCACGTCGTCACGTTCGATCATCGAGGTCACGGCGAGAGCGATTCGCCGCCCGAGGCCGCTTCGTACTCGCTCGATCGCCTGATGCTCGACACGGTGGCGGTCGCGGATGCGGTCGGCGCGGAGCAGTTCCGGCTCCTCGGTCACTCGATGGGCGGGATGGTCGCCCGCCGGCTGGTGCTCGCGCATCCGGGCCGGGTCGAAGGCTTGATCCTGATGGACACCTCGCCCGGGCCGGTCCCGGGCCTCGACGGCGAGCTGATCGAGATGGCCGCGGTGATCGCGCTCAACGAGGGGATGACGGAGCTGAAGCGGATCATGGACGCGTTCCAGCCGCTCGGCACACCGGCGTACGAGAAGATGATGGCGGAGCGCCCGGACTACGTGGAGTTCAACGACCGGAAGTGGGAGTCGCTCTCCGGGGTCATGTGGGCCACGCTCGCCCGTGAGATCCGGGACCAGCCTGACGAGCTTGCGGCGCTCGCTGCACTGACGTGCCCGGCGCTCGTCATGGTCGGCGCGCAGGACGAGCCGTTCCTGCGGGTGTCGCGCGAGACCGCGGAGACGATCCCGAGCGCGCAGCTCGTGGTCATTCCCGACGCGGGTCACTCGCCCCAGTTCGAGAACCCGGGCGCCTGGCTGCACGCGGTCGAGCGGTTCCTCGACGCCCAGCTCCGCGAGTCCCCGGCCGCCTGACCGGCGTGACGGCGGAAGTTCTCGGCTCCGGGGGACGGCTCGCGGCCGAGGTCCTTGGTCGGCACGACGTCGACACCGTCTTCACGCTCTCGGGCGGGCACCTGTTCCCCTTCTACGACGGGTGCGTGCAGACCGACATCCGGCTCGTCGACGTCCGCCACGAGCAGACCGCGACGTTCGCCGCCGAAGGATGGGCCAAGGTCACGCGCCGGGTCGGCGTCTGCGCGCTCACCGCAGGACCGGGTGTGACGAACGGGGTCAGCGCACTCACCGCGGCACAGCTGAGCGGGTCGCCCGTCTTCGCGATCGGCGGGCGCGCGCCCGCGGAGCGCTGGGGGTCGGGATCGCTGCAGGAGCTGGATCCCGTCCCCATTCTCACTCCGGTGGTGAAGCACGCGGCGACCGCTCCCACGACCGAGGCGATACCGGCCACGTTCGACACCGCGCTCCGGGCCGCGCGCACTCCGCATCGCGGCCCGACGTTCGTGGACGTTGCCCTCGACGTCTTCGTCAACGGCGCGATGGCCACGGTGCCCGACGCGCCGGGACCTGAGGAGCTCGTCGGTGACGAGCCGAATCCCGAAGCCGTCGCGAAGATCGCGCGGCTCGTGCGCGAGGCGGAGCACCCCGTCCTCGTCGCCGGCGGCGACGTGTACTGGGACCGGGCCGAGGTCCCGTTGCGCGGCTGGGCGGAGTCGGCCCGGCTTCCGGTGTTCGCCAACGGGATGGGGCGCGGCACCGTGCCGGCGGATCACGAGCTGGCGTTCGCGCGGGCGCGCTCGCTCGCCTTGCGCGAGGCGGATCTGGTGATTGTCGCCGGCACGCCGCTCGACTTCCGGCTCGGGTTCGGCGTCTTCGGTGACGCGCGTGTCGTGCACATCTGTGATGCACCCGAGCGCGTCGCGCGCCACGCGCCCTTGGCCGCGGCGAGCGCGGGCGACCTCGGCCGGACGTTCACCGCCCTCACCGACGCCGTCGCAGGTGGAGCGCACGACGACTGGATCGAGATGCTCCGAGCCGAGGAGCGCGCGCGTCGCGCAGTGGACGCCGAGGGACTGTACGCGGCGACCACGCCGATCAAGCCGCGGCGAATCTACGGCGAGCTGCGCACCCGGCTCGCGCGCGACGCGATCGTGATCGGCGACGGTGGCGACTTCGTGTCGTACGCCGGCCAGCTCATCGACAGCTACGAGCCCGGCTGCTTCCTCGATCCCGGTCCGTTCGGTTGTCTCGGGATGGGGCCGGGCTACGCGCTGGCCGCGGGCATCGCCCACCCCGGTCGCCAGATCGTTCTCCTGCTCGGTGACGGCGCGATCGGGTTCTCGCTCGGAGACCTCGACACGCTGGTGCGGTTCGGGATCGACGTGGTGATGATCGTCGGGAACAACGGCATCTGGGGCCTGGAGAAGCACCCGATGGAGTTCTTCTTCGGTTACTCGGTCGTGGCGGAGCTCCGGCCGGGGACCCGGTATGACCTCGTGCTCGAGGCCCTGGGCGGGCACGGTGAGCTGGTCGAGGAGCCCGAAGATCTCGGTCCGGCCCTGGACCGTGCCTTCGCCACCAAGGGCCCGTCGCTCGTGAACGTCCTCACGGATCCGGCTGACGCGTACCCCCGGTCGAGCAACCTCGGCTGACTACCGCTCGGAGACGGAGCAGACCTTCCAGTCGCCGCTTTCCTTGCGGAGCCCCACTCGCGCGTCGTATGAGGACCCACCCCGCTCGACCGTGCCGGTGACGGTCGCGATGCTGTTCTCGATGTGGAAGCTGTGGAAGTCGTAGGAGCTGATGCGCCCCTTCGACTGGTTGTCGCTCCGCTGGATGTCGATGAAGTCGGACTGCGAGATCCGCCGCTGCAACGGGGAGCACAGCTGGCCGTATGCCGCGACGTACCTTCCGTCGCGCACGTCGGCGTAGTAGTCGTTCGTCGTCTGTACCGGTCCGGTGAGCAGCTTCACCGCGAAGACGATTACCACGACCAGGCTCGCGAGGAACACGAGCAGCGTGGGGATCAGGATCCACAACCAGGTCAGCCGGCGCTTCCTGGGTGCAGGTCCGGGCTGGTTCCAGCCGCCCCCGGGTGGTTCGGGAGGGACGGGGCCGCCGGGGGGAGGCGAGCCCCACGCCGGCGGTGCTGCGCCCCACGCGGGTTGCTGGGAGGTCGGGGGAGCCGGCGCGACCGGTGGCGGGGCGACCGGTGGCGGGGCCACTGGGGGAGCCGGTGGTGGCGGCGGAGGAGTCGACGGCGGGGGCGTGGGGCTGGCCCAACCCGGCTGCTCGGGATCCGGCTCGGAACCGGGGTCGGTGGGGTTCCCAGGATCGCCCATGATGTCGAGGGTACCGGTGGATCAGGCGGCGCCGGCGGCTTTCCCGAGGAAGCGGGACCGCTCGACCACCACGCGGGTGATCCGCCCGGCCGCCACGAGCCCGTCGCGGTGCTTCACCGACACCCGGAACGTCAGCCGCCGCCCCTCGACCGACTCGAGCACCGCCTCGGCCAGGACCTCGTCGCCGATGGGAACCGGAGCGAGATGGTCGAGCTGCACCCGGTAGCCGACGGTCGTCTGCCCTTCATCGACGTGGCCCTCCAACGCCTTCACGGTCGCCCGTTCGGCGAGGAGCGCGACTCTCGGGGTCGCCAGCACCGGGACGTCACCGCTGCCGAGCGCGAGCGCGGTATCGCCCTCGGCGACGGTCAGCGACGTCGATCCGACGAGTCCGGGTTCCAAGGGCACCGGCGTACGATACGCATCCCGCGCGGTCGGCAGCACTTCGGAGGCTGGAGTGATCGAAGAGTCCGTCCTGTCTCGCACGCTGCATCGAGCTCTCGCGCGAGGAGGTGACTTCGCCGAGGTGTTCGCCGAGGATCGGCGCTCCTCCAGTGCGACCTTCGACGACGGCAAGGTCGAGGAGCTGCGTTCCGGTCGCGAGCGGGGTGCCGGGGTTCGGGTCGTCCGGGGTGAGACCACGGGGTACGCGCACACCGCCGACCTGTCCGAATCCGGGCTCGGTGAAGCGGCGGAGGCCGCTGCCGCGGCGGCGAGCTCGGGCGCTCCAGGAGCCACGATCGTTCCGCTCACCCGTCGTGCGGCGCGCGCGCCGCACGACGTGAAGGTGCTGCCCGAAGGGGTCGAGAAGGCGCGCAAGGTGGACCTGCTGACCCGAGCGGACGAAGCCGCGCGCGCCGAAGGTGACGCGGTACGGCAGGTGACGGCGAGCTACGCGGACGGCCGTCGCCGCATCCTGGTGGCGAACTCCGACGGGCTGCTCACCGAAGACGACCAGGTGCGGACGCGCTTCATGGTGAGCTGCGTCGCCGTCGGTGACACCGGGATGCAGACGGGGATGGAAGCGCCCGGGTACACCGTCGGCTTCGAGTACTTCGACGAGCACGCGCCCGAGGACATCGCGCAGATCGCCGCGGCCCGCGCGCTCTCCAAGCTCAATGCCCGTCCGGCGCCGAGCGGCAAGGTGCCGGTCGTGTTGAAGCGGGGCGCGGGTGGCGTGCTCTTCCACGAAGCATGCGGTCACGGGCTCGAGGCGGACCTCGTGGGTCGTGACGCATCCGTGTTCCGAGGCCGGGTCGGCGAGCGCGTCGCCTCGCCGTTGGTGACGTTGGTCGACGACGGCGGGCTCGCTCGAGAGTGGGGTGCGTACGCGATCGACGACGAAGGTGCTCCGGCCCAGCGCAACGTGCTGATCAAGGACGGGGTGCTCACGGACTACATGTGGGATCTCGTGCGCGGCCGCAAGCAAGGGCGGGCGAGCACGGGGAACGGCCGGCGCGAGACGTACCAGCACCTCCCGATGGTCCGCATGACGAACACGTTCCTGGAGACCGGCGAGGACGACCCCGAAGACATCATTCGCCAGACCCCGTACGGGCTGTACTGCGTCGCGCTCGGCGGCGGTCAGGTGAACACCGCGACCGGCGACTTCGTGTTCGGCATCACCGAGGCGTACATGATCGAGGACGGCCAGATCACCGAGCCGGTGCGCGCGGCGCAGCTGATCGGCAACGGTCCGGAGACGCTGCTGGGTGTGGACGCGGTAGGGCGTGACTTCGATACCTGGGCCGGGACGTGCGGCAAGGACGGCCAGGGGGTTCCGGTGTCGTCGGGGCAACCGACCCTGCGGATCCGGGAGCTCACGGTCGGCGGGACCGCGGCATGAGCGCAGGAAGCGCGCGCGACCTGCTGGAGATCGCCCGGGGTGTCGCGGCCATGGCCGGTCCGGGTGAGCAGGTCGAGGCGTACGTGCTGCGTTCGAGCGAGACGGACGTGAAGGTGTTCGACGGCGCGGTGGAGTCGCTCGCCGTCGCGGAGGTCGATGGTGTGGGCGTGCGCCTGCTCCTCGATCAACGTCAGGGCTACGCATGGGCGGGGTCGCTCGATCCCGACGTCGTGGCGGAGACGGTGGCCGAGGCGCGCGACAACGCGGGTTTCGGATCCCGCGACGAGTCCCTCGGGCTGCCCGACCGGGCCGACGTCGACGCGGTGATCGCTCCCGAGCTCGATCTCTGGCGGGAGGCGCTCCTCGCCGTCTCGGCCGGCGAGAAGGTCGCGCTGGCGCTCGAAGTCGAAGCCGCGACCCGGGCCGCGGATGCGCGCGTGCGCGGGGTGGAGTCCGCCTCGTACGGCGACGGCGCCGTCGAGGTCGCGGTCGCGAGCTCGCTCGGCATCGAAGCCACGACGCGCCGGACGATGTGCTCGGTCGCGTCCTTCGCCATGGCCGGTGAAGGCGATGAGACCCAGACCGGGTACGGATTCTCCGTCGGGCGCACCTTCGCCGATCTCGACGTTGCGGCGGCGGCGCGCGATGCGGCCGAACGGTCGACCCGGCTGCTCGGGGCGCGCCAGCCCGCGTCCCGTCGGCTCCCGGTGATCCTCGACCCGCTGGTGACGCGCTCGCTGCTGGGTCTGCTGGGTGCTGCGTTGAGTGGAGAGGCGGTGCTCAAGGGCCGATCGATGTTCGTCGGGCGCGACGGCGAGGAAGTCGCCGCAACCAATGTGACGCTCGTCGACGACCCGACGCTCGTCGAGGCGTACGGTGCGGCCACCCACGACGGCGAGGGAGTCCCGACCCGGCGGGTGGACCTCATCCTCGACGGTCGGCTCCAAGGCTTCCTGCACAACGTGTACACGGCGCGCCGGTCGGGTGCGCGCACCACCGGGTCGGCGGTGCGCGGCTTCAAGTCGACCCCCGCGGTCGGTGCCCGAGCGCTGCACCTGCGGCCCGGGCCGAAGTCACCCGACGCGATCCTTGCCGCCGTGCCCGAGGCGCTCTACGTGCAGTCGGTCAGCGGCCTGCATTCCGGTACTGATCCGGTGAGCGGCGACTTCTCGGTGGGCGCCGAAGGGCTCATGGTGCGTGACGGCGAGCTCGCGGAGCCGGTGCGGGAGATCACGATCGCGTCGACGCTGCAGCGCATGCTCCTCGACGTGGTCGAGGTGGGCAACGACCTGACCTGGCTGCCCGGAGGTTCGGCCGGCGTGACGCTGCTCCTCTCGGACATGACCATGTCGGGCGTCTGATCCGCGCGCGGACGCGCGGTCCTAGTGACGGGCTGCGACGCCGCGGCGCTCGAGGATCGCGTCGAGCTTGGCGACGGCTGCGAACGGGTCCTCACCGAAGTGGACCGTCTCCATGCCGAGCGCGCGCGCCGCAGCGATGTTCTCGGCGTTGTCGTCGACGAACACCGACGCTTCGGGCGCGACCCCGATCCGCTCACAGGTCAGGAGGTAGATGCGGGCGTCGGGCTTGCGCATGCCGACCTCGCACGAGTCCACGACGACCTCGAACAGCTCGTCGACGGGGAACGTGGCCCGCCAGTGGTCGCCCCACTCCTTGACGTTGTTGGTGAGCAGCGCGATGGGGACGCCGTCCGCGATGAGCTTCCGGGCCCGGTGCACGACCGGCCAGTGCACCCCGACCGGCATCTCCGCCATGAACGTGAGGTAGGCGTCCATGTCGATCGGCTGGCCGAGCACCTCGGGCGCGCGCGCCTGGATGCCCGCAAACCAGTCGTCGAGCGTCATCTCCCCGATCTCCATGCGGTGCCAGTCATGGGTCACCGACTCGCTGCCGACACTGGCCGCGACGTCGGCATCGGTCGCGTGGCCCCAGCCCTCGACACCGATGTAGCCCTTGTCGCCGAAGAGCAGCTCGAGCACCGCGCCCGGCGGGTAGCCCATGTCGGTCTCGAACTTCCCGATGCCCCGGAAGAGCGGGCTCGAGAAGACGCCGCCGTAGTCGAAGATCACCGCCTCGATCACGACCGGGAGGGTACTTCGTCAGTGGGTGGCAGCTTCGGGTGGAGCGATCGCGAGGGCGAGGGTGCCGGCCGCGGTCGCGAAGGCGAGACGCTTGGCTTCGTCGGGCGCGACGAGCACGGTCACGCCGATCGCGACGCCGTGCTCGCCGGGGGCACGGGAGCCGTCGGTGTCGACCGCGACGACCGGCACCGCCCGGGCGACGATCAGGGTGGGCTCGGTGTCCGCGCCGACCGTCTGGGGATCGAAGGTCGCGTACAGGTCGACCCGGTCGCCGGTTCGAGGCCGCACGCCGCCCTCGATGATCACGCGCATCGAGCGGAGACCATCCGGGACCGTTCCGTCGCGACCGTCGCGCCGGTGCGCGGCGAGATGTCGCCCGGTGACGATGGCACC
>JADGON010000081.1 GCA_017882945.1 Acidimicrobiia bacterium
CGAGTGCCCACCCGGTGTGACGGCCCCGACAAGTTCTCGGCACCCGCACGAGGTCTCAGATGGGGACCTTCGGCCCTTGGGCGCGAGGGCATACAGGTGGAGCATGGCGCGTGACGCAACAGTCCGAAGTAGGAGGCAGTCGAATGGCTGAGCATCCGAACGCGAAATTGATTCGACATGGATATGTGGCGTTCATGCGCGGTGACATCGATTCCCTGCGGGAGTGGATGGCGGACGAGGTTGTCTGGCATGAGCCTGGGCGCAGCCCCCTGGCCGGCGACTACAAGGGCCAAGAAGGCGTGCTCGAGCTCCTGCACAAGTTGCGCGAGCGAAGCGCCGGAACCTTCACCGTCGAGATCGTCGATCTCTTGGCGAACGCCGAGCGGGCGGTGGCGATCCAGGAGGAGACTGCCCTTCGAGGAGAGCGCGAGTTGGACATGGCCAGCGCGGTCGAGTTCGAGATCCACCAGGGCAAGATCACCGAAGTCACCGTTTATCACGCCGACACGCACCACTTCGACGAGTTCTGGGCGTAGTCAGTCGGCGAGCGCGAGGACCTCGTCGAACCCCTCGCGTAGGCAGCGTGCGAACACCTCCGGGTCGGGGACCGCGCCGGTGTCCGTGTTGATGCCGATGTGGCAGGTCGAGCGGTAGGACATCAGCGTGACGTTGGCCGCCGAACCCAACGTCGGTCCGAATGCATAGAACGCCTCGAGCTGTGCACCACCGACGTAGATGTCGGTGGTGAACCCGGGCACGTTGCTGGCGAGGAAGTCGACGTGCTTGAGCATTCCCCCGGTGACCGCGATGGGCAGGAGGTTGAGAGCGCCGGCGATGGCGTTCGAGTACGGGATGGCCCGGTCCGTGCGCATTCCGGAGCAGCGCTCATCGATGATGGCCATGCGCTCCTTGGGGTCGCTGATGCCGACGGGGATCTCGAAGCGCATCAGCGTGACCTTGTTGCCGCCCTCGGGATCGTGCTCGGTGCGAATGCTGATGGGCATCGCCACGCGGAGGTGGTCGATCGTCGTTCCATGCAGCTCGTGATAGCGGCGGAGCCCGCCCGTGATGCCGCCGAGGAACGCATCGTTGAGCGTGCCGTCGATGCTCCGGGCAGCCTGCCGGAGGGGTTCGAGCGGAGCGTCGAGGGTCTGATAGCTCCACTGGAGCCGACGTCGGGTCATGATCGGCGAGTCGGTGGAGATCACGGGCCGGACGAACCTGGCGATCGAGCGGCCCGTGGACGCCGCCTCGCTCGCCGCATTGAACGGGTGGCGCAGGGACCCGGCGACGGCGCCGGGCAGTGCGCGGGCCAGATCGCGCGCGGCGCTCGCAGCTCGCCGAAGGTTGTACGACGCGGCGTCGACCAGTGCGTCGAGCGGGCCATGGTGATGCGCGGCGGGCTCGGCGGGCAGCGGCCCGAGCTCGGCGGGCTCGCGTTCGAGGTCGATGACATGGCCTGCGATCTGGATGCCCCCGATGCCGTCGGTCAGGGAGTGGTGGACCTTCATCACGAGCGCGCTGCGGCGGTGGGGCAAACCCTCCAGGAGCGTGAACTCCCAGAGCGGACGGTCATGGTCGAAGGCGGCCATGCCGGCGTTCCTGGCGAAGCTCAGGACGGCGGGCAGCCCGTCGGACTCGGGGATCCGAGCCCGACGGACATGCCACGTCAGGTCGAAGTCCGGGTCGACGACCCAGCGCGGCGGGGCGAGTCGCCACGGGGTGGAGACGAGCTTCTCGCGGAATGTCGGGGTGAGCCGGGTGGCCCGGTCGATCCGCTCGTTGAGGGCCCGCCAATCAGGGGTGCTGTCGAAGAGCGCGACCGCGACGATCGTCGAGCGCAGCAGGGGGTCGCGCTCGAGCTGCATCGTGAAGGCGTCGACCTGGCTGACGTGGGGCTCGCCGTGATCGTTCATCCGCTTCGCCGCCGATCGTCTGGGTGCCCGTCCCCGGCAGCCTCTCTCGAAACGAACGCCGAGACGGCGCGCACGCTGTCGAGGAACTCGGCGGGGAAGATGATCGTCGAGTTCCGCTCGATGGCGATCTCGGCCAGCACCTGCAGGTTCCGGAGCTGCAGTGCGATCGGATGGTCGACGATCACGTCGGCTGCCTCGGCCAGCTTCCCGACGCTCAGCGCCTCTCCCTCGGCGGCGATGATCTTGGCGCGCTTCTCACGCTCGGCCTCCGCTTCGCGAGCCATCGCCCGCTGCATCGACTCGGGCAGCTCGATGTCCTTGAGCTCCACGACCTGGACGAGCACACCCCAGCGCTCCGTGGTGACGTCGAGGAGTGCCTTGATCGCCTCGTTGAGCGTCTCGGTCTCGCTCAGGACCCGATCGAGCGGGGAGCGGCCGACGACGTTGCGCACCGTGGTCTGGGCGATCTGATTGATCGCGGACTGCACATCCTCGATCTCCACGATCGACTTCACCGGGTCGACCCGTCGGAAGTACGCGACCGCAGCGACGCCGATCGAGACGTTGTCCCTGGTGATGATCTGTTGGGACCCGATCGGCATGGTCACCGTGCGCAACGTCACCTTGCGCATGCGATCGACCAACGGAATCATGAATCGGATTCCCGGTTCGCGGACGTTGCGGAGCTTCCCGAACCGGAAGACCACGCCCCGCTCGTACTCGCGAACGATTCCTATGCCCAGGTTCGGCACCGGGCACCCCCACGGGTCGCCTTCTTGCTCCGGTGACTCCGAAGCTGGCTCCGAGCCTACGAACGTGATGTTGCGACGAGAAGAGGCAAAGGTCCTCTCCGGCGGCCTCCCGGTGCACGAGCCGGCTCACCGCGTCGGTTGGGGACCGCCGTGCACCGGGAGCGGAATTGACCTTCGGCTCTTCCTTGGGGCGCTCCTTGGTGGCAGCCTCGCGGTGCACGAACCGCGAGGAAGGGACGTGCGAATGAGCGGCAACGGCAGCGGACCCGGTCTCACCGTCGCCGTGACCGGTCCCACCGGTACGTTCGGGTTCGGGCTCGTCCCGCTGCTCGAGGCCGACGACCGGATCACCCGGATCGTGGGGATCGCCCGGAGCCGGTTCGACCCGGCCGAGCACGGCTGGACGAAGATGACCTACCGACAGGGAGACGTCCGTGATCCGGCTGCGCTCGAGGAGGCGTTTCGCGACGCGGACGTCGTCGTGCACCTCGCATTCCTGATCACCGGCGCGGCGTCGCGTGAAACGACCCGGAACGTCAATGTCGACGGCACGATCAACGCGTTCCGGGCGGCCGCCACCGCAGGAGCGACGCGGTTCGTCTACGCGTCTTCAGCGGCCGCGTACGGATTCCATCGGGACAACCCGATCGGGATGACCGAGGAGTGGCCGACTCGACCGGACCCCCGGTTCTTCTACGCGCAGGAGAAGGCGGAGCTCGAACAGCTGCTCCGCACCGAAGCTGCTGCCCACCCCGGACTCGCGCTCTACCTGCTGCGCCCCCCGATCGTCCTGGGACCTCACGCGCTGGGGGCCAAGGACGTGCTGCCGAGCTCGCTCCGGCCGATGGCACGCGCCGCCGTAGGGGCCATGGGACGGCTGCCGGCCCGAGTCCCGGTGCTCGTCCCGGCGCTGCCCCTGCAGCTCATCCACGAGGACGACGTGGGTCAGGCACTCCTCCTCTGCATCGTCGGAGCCGGCCCGGCCGGGGCCTACAACATCGCCGGCGAGGGAATGCTCACGGCACACGACGTGGCCCGCGAGCTCGGACTCTTGCCGCTCCCACTCCCGGTCGGCCTCGCGCAGCGCGCCGCCCGCGCCGTCGCTGCCGTACCGACGCCACAGTGCGCACCTCCCCTCACCGGGTGGGTGGAGGCGGCGAGCCACGCGCTCATCATCGACACCGGCAAGGCGAGACGGGAGCTGGGGTGGCGGCCGAAGTACTCCGGGCTCGAGGCACTACGAGCCACCGTCCGCCCGCCCACCTAGGGGCGCACGGCAAAGAAGAGAGTCAGAAGACCCTGGCGGGACGTGCGCCAACTTGACAGCGTTGACGGCGAGGGCGTTCCGGTGTGCGGCGAGGGGAGGGCTCGATGGACCGATTGAGCACACTCGACGCAGAGTTCCTCCACCTGGAGGACGGCGTCGCCCACATGCACATCGCGGGCGCGTGCGTGTTCGCCGACCCTCCGCCGTCGTTGGCCGACGTCAGCCGATTGGTCGCGGCGAAGCTGCATCTGATTCCCCGCTATCGCCAGCGAGTGCGCGGGGTGCCGTTCGAG
>JADGON010000082.1 GCA_017882945.1 Acidimicrobiia bacterium
GAGCTGCTCCAGACGTTGCTCGCGTACGTTCGCGGCGTGGGCGTCGATGCCCGGTGGGTGGTGATCGAAGGCAACACCGAGTTCTTCGTCGTGACGAAGCGGATCCACAACCACCTCTACGGATCGGCCGGTGATGGCGGTCCGCTCGGGCCGCGCGAGCACGAAACCTACGAGAGGACGCTCGATCGGAACCGCGATGAGCTGCTGTCCTTCATACGCCCCGATGACCTCGTGATCCTGCACGATCCTCAGACCGCCGGGCTTGCCCATGCGGTGCGGACCGCGGGAGCCCGCGTGGTCTGGCGGTGTCACGTCGGGCGCGACGCTCCGAACGAGTGCACCGAGCAGGCGTGGGAGTTCCTCCGCCCGTACCTCGACGACATCGACGCGTTCGTGTTCACGCGGGCGCAGTTCGCGCCCAGCTGGGTCGATCCGGAGCGCCTCCATGTGATCACGCCCTCGATCGATCCGTTCTGTGCGAAGAACGAGCCGCTCCCCCCATCGACGGTCCGAACGGTCCTGCAGTACGTCGGGCTGCTCGACGGAGACCACGGCGACGAGGTCGCGACCTTCCGCCGCCGGGACGGCTCCCCGGGTCGCGTGGATCGGCGGGTCGACATCCTGCAGACGGGCCCACCCCCTTCCCCCCTGGCGCCACTCGTCGTCCAGGTCTCCCGCTGGGACCGGATGAAGGACATGCAGGGGGTGCTCGAGGCATTCGCGGCCCATGTCGACCGGAGCTTCGACGCGCACCTGGCCCTGGTCGGGCCCGCGGTTCACGGCGTCGCCGACGATCCCGAGGGAGGCGCGGTGCTCGACGAGTGCGTCGAAGCATGGCGCGCCCTCCCCCAGTCCTCCCGAAGGCGGATCCACCTCGCGTGTGTGCCGATGCACGATCCCGACGAGGCCGCGGTGATCATCAACGCATTGCAGCGCCACGCCAGCGTCGTGACCCAGAAGAGCCTGGCGGAGGGCTTCGGGCTGACGGTGGTCGAGGCGATGTGGAAGCACCGCCCGGTGGTCGCCAGCCGGGTCGGAGGCATCGTCGACCAGATCGTCGACGGTGAGCACGGGCTGTTGATCGACGACCCGCACGACCTCCCTGCGTTCGGCGCGGCGGTCAATCGCCTCCTTGGGGATCGCCCGCTGGCCGACGCGATCGGTCAACGCGCGTACGCCCGCGCACACGGAGAGTTCCTGGAGGACAGCCATCTCGAGCACTACGCGGCAGTCTTCGCCTCGTTGCTGTCGGAGGAGGGCCTTCATGACGCATGATGAGATCACCAGGCGCAGCATCCGAGATGAGGTAGTCGTGAGTGAAGAGCAGCTGGCAGAGCTCGATCTCGAGACGTGCTTGCGGCACCTCCGGTCCGAGCCGGTCGGGCGGATCGCCGTCATCCATGACGGATACCCCGTCGTGCTCCCGGTGAACTACCGATTCGTCGAAGCCGGCGGCATCACCTGGGTCGCACTCCGGACTCGTCCGGGCAACGTGATCGCAGAGGGGTCGCCGAACGTCGCGTTCGAGATCGACGGCATCGACTCCTCCCACCGCCGAGGTTGGTCGGTGCTCGTGCGTGGCACGCTCCTGCCCGTCGACCCGGACGCCGCGGCGTTCCGAGACCGCTTCGACGCCGATCCCTGGCTGGTCTCCGAGCGCGACGCATGGCTCGTGATCGAGCCGTTCGCCATCAGCGGCCGCGAGCTGCACCAGCCCGAACAGGAGTGGGCGTTCCACATCCGTAGCTACCTCTGAGGGGCTCTCGCGATTTGACGACCTCCTGGTTGAGCACGAGTCTCTTGGTGCCGAGCGAGCTCAGACCCCTTGCGCATCGGCGGTCAGAGGTAGGACGTGTCCGAGATCGAGCGTGATGACGATGGAGCGGCGCTGCCCCAGCTCGCCGCGGCCCACCTCCGACTCGAGGATCTGCTCGGTGAGCTCCAGGAGCGGGCGGTGGTCATCTCCGCGTCTGCGGACCGGCTGCGCATCCTCCTGGAGACCGTCCTTGCGGTCGGCATGGGCCTCGACCTTCCTTCCGTGTTGCGGGCCATCGTCCGGGGTGCGTGCCGGCTCGTGGACGCCAAGTACGGCGCACTGGGGGTCATCGGTCCGGACGGGCACCTGATCGAGTTCGTCACGATCGGTGTGGATGACGAGACCCGTGCCCGCATCGGCCACGAGCCGGAGGGCCACGGCATCCTGGGGTTGCTCATCAGAGAGCCGCGAGCGCTGCGGCTCGCGAACCTCCAGGAGCACCCGGACTCGTTCGGCTTCCCGCCCAACCATCCGCCGATGAGCTCGTTCCTCGGTGTGCCGGTGAAGGTGCGCGACGTTGTCTTCGGCAACCTCTATCTCTGCGAGAAGGAGGGTGCGGACGCGTTCTCCGAGGTCGACGAGGAGCTGATCGGCGCGCTCGCGGTGGCGGCGGGCATCGCGATCGAGAACGCTCGGCTCTACGACGACGGCCAGCGCCGCGAGCAGCTGCTCACGGCGATTGCCGAGATCAATCTCGGTCTGCTGTCCGGCACCCCCGTGGTCGCGGCTCTGGACGAGATCGCAACTCGCGCGCTGGCCATCGCGGGGGCCGACAGCGTGGGCATCCTGCTGGCCGAGCCCGACGGGGTCCTGCGTGTCTCCATCTCGCGCGGCGACAACGCAGACGAGATTCGCGGCACCACCCTTCCGGTCGCGGGAACGGCCGCCGGGGATGCGTTCACGACCGGCCGATCCCAGCGCGTCGACGACCCCTCCTCCGACCCGCGCGTCCGCGTCGAGGTGCTCGAGGGCTCGTCGACGAAGGAGGTCATCTACGCGCCGCTGACCGGCCAAGACACATGCCTCGGTGTGATCCGCGTGGGCCGGAACAAGGGGCGTTCGATGTTCGACGAGCGCGAGATCCGCATCATCGAAGCGTTCGCTCGCCAGGCGGCTCTCGCGGTCGAGCTCGCTCGGAGCCGTGACGACCGCGATCTGCTCGGGCGGCTCGAGGATCGGGAGCGGATCGCGAGGAACCTGCACGACACGGTGATCCAGCGGCTGTTCGCGGTGGGGATGATGCTGCAATCCATCACTCCGAACGCGACGCGAGACGCGGACAGGGATCGTCTCGTGCGGGCCGTGGACGAGATCGACGAGACGATCCGGGAGATCCGCACGAGCATCTTCGCCCTGGAGCTGCACCAGCACAGTGGGTTGCGCGCCGAGGTCCACGAGCTCGTGCACGATGTCGTCGACCGGGCCGGGCTCGACGCACGCATCACCTTCGAAGGAACCATCGACGCCGGGATCGCTCCGGAAGTGGTGCCGGACCTGCTCGCCGTGCTCAGAGAGGCGCTGTCGAACACGGTGCGCCACGCCCAGGCGACGATGGTCGACGTCCGTCTGGCATCGGGTGATGACGTCGAGCTCCGGGTCAGCGACGACGGCATCGGCCTGCCCGACGACCTGCGACGCCGCAGCGGACTCGCGAACCTCGCCCAGCGCGCCGAGGCACTCGGAGGCGAGTTCCGCGTCGAGCCGTCACCTTCCGGCGGTACCAAGGTGAGCTGGCGGGTCCCCAACCGCTCGGCGTACCAAGATGGGTCCCATGCCTAAGACGCGCGTCTTCCTCTTGGACGATCACGAGATCGTCCGCCAGGGCTTGCGGGCGCTGCTCGAGTCCCAAGGGGACATCGAAGTCGTCGGCGAGGCCGGGACGGCGGCTGAAGCATTGGCGCGCATCCCACCCCTGCGACCCGACGTCGCGGTCCTCGACGTCCGGCTCCCCGACGGTGACGGCGTCCAGGTCTGCCGTGAGGTGCGCGCGGCTGCGCCCGAGATCCAGTGCCTCATGCTCACGTCCTTCGCGGACGACGAGGCCCTCTTCGAAGCGATCATGGCCGGCGCGGCCGGGTACGTGCTGAAGCAGATCAAGGGCACCGACATCGTCGACGCGATCCGCCGGGTCGCGGCCGGCGAGTCGCTGCTGGACCCGGACGCAACCAAGCGGGTGCTCGACCGGATCCGCAACCCGCCCGAGGAGGATGAGCGGCTCACCACGCTGACTCCGCAGGAGCGGCGGATCCTCGAGCTCATCACCGACGGGTTGACGAACCGCCAGATCGCGGAGGAGATGTTCCTGGCCGAGAAGACGGTCAAGAACTACGTCTCGAACCTGCTCGCCAAGCTCAGCATGGAGCGTCGCACCCAGGCCGCGGTCTTCGGCGCCCGGGTCCTGAAGCAGAGCGATTAGGGCACCGATTCGGGTCCTTTGCCCCTAGCCGCTCCTCGGCCCCCAACCCACAATCGATCCATGCCGTTCGATGAGGGGCTCGCCCGCCTGAACCGCGAAGAATGCATGGAGCTGCTCGCCTCCGTCGTTTTCGGGCGCGTGGGTGTGAGCGTGGAGGCGCTACCGGCGATCCTGCCCGTGATGATCACCGTGCTCGACGACGCCGTGGTCTTCCGCACCATCCCGGGAACCAAGCTCGCGTATGCGGCCTCGGGGGCGGTGCTGGCCATCGAAGCCGATCAGTACGACACCTCCGCCGGCGACGGGTGGAGCGTGCTCGTCCGGGGGGTTGCCTCCGAGCTCGTCGA
>JADGON010000392.1 GCA_017882945.1 Acidimicrobiia bacterium
GCCCGTCCCTTTCCAGCAACTGGTCAGCGGCGCGTCTGCCACCAGGCCCTGACGGCTCACGGACGGTGCCCGCTGGCTCGTCCACGAAACCAAACGTGAACGTCGCCCAGAAGTAGCCCCGAGCCGCACGCCGTTCTTCACGACAGCGCTCCGAACGCAAACTCTCCGACCCTACGAATGCGAGCAGACTTCGGAACAGGACGGGGTTGCTTGTCTGAGGGCTCCGAGCTGAGCAACTGCCGCGCAGCAAAGGCACGCGGGTCGGCCCTGTGTCGTCGCGAATGACCCCCAGCTGACGGCCTTCAAGACGTACACGCGGCCCGGTACCGACTCCAGGGCTCGCCAAGAGCCGGGACCGAGCCGCGAACGGGACGATATCTGTGCTCGCGCTAAACAGAGTCGGCGCGGGGGAGATCGTGACGTGAAGCTGAGCAGCTAGCGCGACCGATGCCCAACGCCACAACGCCCCATCCCAGTTGTGCCGATGGCTCTGTTGCGTTGAGTCCGACCGGGCCGCGCGGGGCCGACACTCTGTTCGAGGTGCAGGTTCAGATCGTTTGGGCCAGTTCGGTGAACGCGGTTTCGATTCGTCGATGAGAGCGCGCGTCGATTCCGAGTTCGTAGTGCCCGCGCCGGATGTTCTGCATGAGTGAGTGCCCGCGCATGATCACGCGGGCGGAGTGGTCGCGTTTGAGGCCGCGCATCGGCCGGAGTCGGGCCTTGAGTCGGCCGTGGTCACATTCGACTCGGTTGTTCGCGTGCTGCTCCGTGTTGTGAAACGCGCCTGGCACGAGCTCTTCGATCGCAGCTCGTAACGCCGGGGCACGGTCCGTCACGACCTCGACCGGCGTTCCGTGCGCGCGCAGCGCCCTGGCGAAGAACCGGCGGGCCGCCACGAAATCACGCCGGGACGAGACGTACACATCGATGATCTGCCCGTACTGATCCACGGCTCGGTACACGTAGCGCCACCGACCCGCGACCTTCACGTAGGTCTCGTCCACGAACCAGCAGTCGCCGACCGCACGGCGGCAGGGACCGGCGGCATCCGCGAGGAGAGGCGTGAAGCGCTGCACCCACCGATAGATCGTGACGTGGTCGACCTCGATCCCACGCTCACCCAGCAGCTCCTCGACATCGCGATACGAGAGCCCGTACCGCAGATACCAACGCACCGAGAGCACGATGATCTCCGGCGGGAACCGGAACCCGGCGAAAGCTGATCTCGGGGAGAAGGGCATCGGACGAGCACGGCGAAGTGTCATCCCGCCACCCTCACCGCCGACCGAGTCTCTCCGCCAATGCAACAGCGCCTCCGCGGACATCCGCGGACACGAAACGGCACGTGAGGAATCGTTCCCGATTTCCGAAAATCTGTTCCCGGCCCCTGTCCTCCACCCTTCGCGACCAGCACCGTCGAGGTTTCGCGCATGCCCGAGGAGGGCCCGAGGGCCTGCGTGTCAGATCTTCACGACGGCGTTTCGCGATCATGCCAAGCGGGCCGAGGTCGTCACGGACCGAGCCTCGGCGTTCCGGGTGGTGATCGGCCGACTTCTCGCACGACCGAGCGTTGGCGGGCCTGCGTAGCCTGTCGTCGATGAGCCACTGGCGGCGTCTCGGCGGGGCGATGATCGCCCTGCTGCTCGTGCTGGTGGTCGGCACCATTGGATATCTCGTGCTCGGCTTCGGCCTGCTCGACGCGATGTACCAAACGGTCACCACGGTCTCGACGGTGGGCTTCCGCGAGGTCAAGCCGCTCTCGGCGGCCGGCCAGGTGTTCACCATGGTCCTGATCCTCGTCGGCGCCGGGGCCGCCCTGTACGCGTTCAGCGTGCTCGTCGAAACCTTCATCGAAGGCCGCCTCAACGAACTGCTCGGGAGACGCCGCATGGAACAGTCGATCGCGTCACTGCACGACCACATCATCATCTGCGGATGGGGCCGAGTTGGCCACTCCATCGCTGGAGAAGTCGCCGCGGCGGGCCGTGAACTCGTGATCGTCGAGCTCGACGAGACGATCCTGGATGGGGTGTCGCACCGGGTCGTTGTGGGCGATGCCACCGAAGACGCTGTCCTACGCGCCGCCGGGATCGAGCGCGCGGCCGCTCTCGTCGCGGCAGTCGAGGGTGATGCGGCGAACTCGTTCATCACGCTCAGCGCCCGCGCGCTCAAGCCCGATCTGTTCATCGTGGCGCGAGCGCGGAGCCAGGACAGTGGGGAGAAGCTGCGCCGCGCTGGGGCCGATCGGGTGGTGAACCCGCAGAGCATCGGTGGTGCGCGGATGGCCGCGTTCGTCTTGCGGCCCCACGTCGCCGAGTTCTTGGACGTGGTGATGCGCGAGCGCACCCTCGAGTTCCGCCTCGAGGAGGTGTCGGTCACCGCGGGGTCGCCGATCGCCGGGCGGTCGCTGCAGGAGAGCAAGATGCGCGAACAGACCGGAGCACTGGTCTTGGCCTTGCGCGATGAGGACGGGACCTTTCACACCAACCCTCCACCCGACACCGAGATCCGGAGCGGTCAGGTGATCATTGCCATCGGCACCCAAGAAGAGCTCGACACCCTGGTGGCATTCGTCGAACGCTGAGTCGGGCGATCGGCGGTATGAGCGCGGCGGACTGGATCCGTCGCGTCGGCTTGGTTCGTAGCTCGCAACCGCGGTAAAGCTCCGTCACTCGGTCCCGACACGATCGGAGCTCCTGGTTCCGAGCCAGGTTCCATAGGGTTACTACTTGACAAATACATCAGACGATGGAACAGTCAGCCCGCTCGTGGTTCCCCCCGTCCCGGGGGGACGTCGGTTGCCGGGGGGACGGTCCGACCACCCACTGATCACGGCTGGGTGGTCGGACCGTGCCATCGCTGGGGCCCCGCGCCGAGGGAGTTGAGGCATCCGTGACGCAACCGATCCAGCAGGTCAAGGCCGAGTTCTTCAAGGCTCTTGCGCATCCCGCGCGAATCCGGGTCCTGGAGCTGCTCGTCGAAGGTGAACGATCGGTGGGCGAGCTCGCGGAAGAGGTAGGCCTCGAGAGCTCGCATCTCTCCCAGCAGCTCGGGGTGCTCCGACGCGCCAATCTCGTCCGGACCCGCAAGGAAGGCTCGACGGTGATCTATTCACTCGCCGATCGCCGCCTGGCCAAGGTGCTGCAGCTGTCCAGGGAGATCTTGCTCACATACCTCACCGACACCGCGGACCTCTTTTCGGAGACCCATCGATGATTGGCTTGGCGCGCAAGATGCGCCAGATCGGGCGCATCGCCGAGAAGGCACCCTCACGCGACCCACGTCATGACCCGCAGCCTGCAGCCGCCGCGACGCTCGGCGGTTCGCTCCAGATCCGGGCGGTCGACGCGGGATCGTGCAACGGCTGCGAGCTGGAGATCGCATCTGCATTCGGACCCACCTACGACATCGAGCGCTATGGCGCCCGGCTCGTGGCGTCCCCTCGCCACGCCGACGCGCTCCTCGTGACGGGCCCAGTGACCCACAACATGGCCGAACCCTTGCGCAAGACCTACGAGGCGACCCCGGCACCCAAGCTCGTCATCGCACTGGGCGACTGCGCGTGCGACTGCGGGGTGTTCCGCGATGGCTACGGGGTTGCCGGCCCGGTCGCTGACTTCGTACCCGTCGACATCGAAGTACGAGGCTGCCCGCC
>JADGON010000083.1 GCA_017882945.1 Acidimicrobiia bacterium
CGCTGGAGGTCGACCCGGAGATCACGTCGGTGTTCGGCGACCGCAGGCGCGGGGATCGCGCCATCCTCAACATCGATCCCCCGGACCACGACCGGCTCCGTCGGCTGGTCTCGAAGGCGTTCACGCCCAAGATGGTCGAGTCGATGCGGCCGGAGGTGGAGCGTCTCGTCGACGAGGCGCTCGACGTGACGGAGGCGCGCGGTACCGGCGAGATGGATCTCATCGCCGACCTCGCCTTCCCGTTGCCGTTCACAGTGATCTCGGAGATGCTCGGCATGCCGACCGGGAGGCGCGACCAGCTCCGAGAGTGGTCGCACGCGGTCGTCAAGACCCTCGATCCGATCCTGACGCTCGACGAGGCGCGGGCCGCCACGGCCGCCTCGGACGCGATGACCGAGTACGTGCTCGAGGTCGTCGCCATGAAGCGTCGTGATCCCGGCGACGACCTGCTCTCCGGTCTGATCGCGGCGGAGGAAGACGGAGATGCGCTCGACGAGCAGGAGCTGCTGGACCAGGTGATCCTGCTGTACATCGCGGGCCACGAGACCACGGTGAACCTGATCGGCAACGGGACGCTCGCGCTTCTGCGGCATCCCGACGAGCTCGCGCGGCTGCGCGGCGATCCGGAGCTCGAGCAGGGCGCCGTCGAGGAGCTGTTGCGCTACGACGGACCGGTGCAGTTCTCGCGCCGGATCGCCGTGACGGACTTCGAGCTCCGCGACCACGTCATCGAGGCGGGCAGCTTCGTGCTCACGTGCCTCGGCGGTGCCAACCGTGATCCGCAGCATTGGGGCCCGACCGCCGACGAGCTGGATCTCGCCCGCGTCGGTGCCGCGCAGCACGTCTCGTTCGGCAGCGGCGTGCACCACTGTCTCGGCGCCGCGCTCGCCCGCGTCGAAGGGCGTGCCGCGTTCAGCGCGCTCGCCCGTCGGTTCCCGGACCTCGAGCTCATGGATCCGGAGCCCGTCTGGAACGGCCGCGTCGTGCTGCGCGGCCTGGACGCGCTGCCGCTCGCCTTCGGCCGTTCCTCCTCGAGCTGATCCGGCTCAGCCCGGGTTGACGCTGAGCGTCACCGTGGTCCCGGCATCGACGACCACGCCGCTGATCGGCGACTGCTTCCAGACCTTGCCCGCGCGCTCCGGAGCGCCCGGTGGCGGCTCGGGCCGGACGACGATCTCGACCTCCAGCCCGGCCGCCCGCAGCAGGGTCGCGGCCTGGTCGGCGTAGGAGCCGAGCACGTTCGGCACACTCACGGATCGGGGCGGACCGTTCGCCACGCTGATGGTGACGGTCATCCCGGGCACGGCCGGCCGGCCGGCCGGTGGATCCTGGCTGAGGATCGTGCCGGGCGGGTACTGCCGGCTGGGCACGGATCGGAGCCGGACCCGGTAACCGGCGTCGCGCAGCATCCGGGTCGCGTCCGCCACCGACTGGCCCAGCGTGGAGAGCAGGGTCGTGCCGCCGGATCCAGCCGGCTGGGTGGTGGTCGACGTCGATGGTGGCGCCACGGCGGGGAAGCCGCTGACGGTGGTCTCGGCCAGCGCGCCACCGGCGAAGAGCTGCCAGATCTGCGCGGGCCACGAGCCGCCGGTGACCGTGATGCGGGTCGTCGGTGGCCGCATCTTGATCTCGTCGGGCGGAAAGCCGACCCACACCGCGGCGACGAGCTGGGGCGTGTAGCCGACGAACCACGCGTCGGCCCAGTTGTCGCTCGTGCCCGTCTTCCCCGCGACCGGGCGACCGATGCGGGCATTCACGCCGGTGCCCCGGGTGACGACCTGTTGCAGCACGTCGGTGATCGTGCGCGCGGTGGCTTCGGGCAGGACCCGCTTGCGGATGATGGGCGCTTGGTACAGGACGGTGCCGTCGGTCGTCGTGACGCGGGTGACGAACACCGGGTCGGTGTGCATCCCGTCGCCGGCGAGCGTGTCGTACGCAGATGCCATGTCGAGCACGGTCGCGCCGTTGCTGCCGAGCGCGGCGGACGGGACCGGGGCCTGGGGCGAGCGGACGCCCATCTTGGCCGCGAGGTCGAGCACCGGTCGCACCCCGATGTCGGTCACCAGCTGCGCGTAGACCGTGTTGACGGAGTTCACGGTCGCTTCGGTGAGGTCCATGCGACCTCGGCCGGTGCCGTCGTAGTTGTTGACGACCCAGGGCGGCTGCCCGCCGGGTTGGGGGATCGTCAGCGTCGCGGGCGCGTCGTAGGTCTTGGACAGCGGCACCCCGGCTTCGAGCGCCGCGCCGAGGACGAACGGCTTGAACGTGCTCCCGGCCTGGCGACAGCCCCTGCCGGCTTCGTAGCAGTCGATGTTGGCCAGGTCGACCTTCGCCCATGGCGCGGTGCCCCAGAAGTCCTGGCCGCCGACGTAGGCCTTGACCTGTCCCGTCGTCGGCTCGATCGCGACGAGCGCGGCTGCGGGATCGGTCGCCGGTTGCGAGATCACCCGCGCCGCGGCCTGCTCGGCCAACGCCTGCATCTTCGGGTCGAGCGTCGTGTGGATCCTGAGTCCGCCCTCGAGGAGCAGGCGGCGGCGTTGGTCGAGCGTCACGCCGAACGCCGGATTGCCCATGACGAACTTCGTGACCTGCTCGACGAAGTACGGCGCCGGGTACCGCCCGTCCGTCGGGGGCGGGGAGAGCCCGAGCGGCTGCGCCCGGGCACCGGCGAGTGCGGCCGCGGGCGCGCGGTGGAGGTGCCCGAGCCGGTCCAGGACCTCGTTGCGGCGGGCGAGCGCCTGCTCGGGGTGCTGGAACGGGTTGTAGGACTCCGGGGCGCGGATGAGCCCGGCGATGAGCGCGGACTCGGCCAGGTCGAGGTCGTGGACGTTCTTCGAGAAGTAGCGCCTCGCCGCGGCCTGGACCCCGTAGGCCCCGTTGCCGAAGTAGATGGTGTTGAGGTAGCGCTCGAGGATCGTCCGCTTGGAGTAGCGGTGCTCGAGCTGGACCGCCATCACCGCTTCGCGCAGCTTGCGCTCGAGGTCCTTCTCGGGTCCGAGCATCACCGCGCGGACGTACTGCTGGGTGATCGTCGAGCCGCCCTGGGAGAGATCGCCCTTCTCGACGTCGCGGGTGAGCGCGCGCAGGATGCCGCGCGCGTCGACGCCGTCGTGGTCGAAGAAGCGCTCGTCCTCGATGGCGACGACCGCCTTCGGCAGGTCGGGCGCCATCGCCGAGAGCGCGACCGGCTGGCGGTCCTGAACCCCGTGCAGGGTCGTGAGCAGGGAGCCGTCGGACCAGAGGACCTGCGACGAGACCGCCTGGTGCTGGGGGAGTCGCAGGTCCGAGGTGTAGCGGCAACCGCTCGCGATCAAGGCCCCGGCGACCAACACGCACACCGCCACAGATCGCCTCACGCGCAACATTGTTGCCGAGCGGGAACCCGGTGGAGCTTCGCCTTCCGGGCGGAAGGGCACTGGTAGCGTGCGCCCGTGGCCTCCGTGGACCAACAGCTGCGGATCCTGACCGCGGGCACCGTCGACTGCATCGCCGAATCGGAGCTCGCCGCCAAGCTCGAATCGGGCCGGCCGCTACGGGTGAAGCTCGGCATCGACCCCACGGCCTCGGACATCCACCTCGGGTTCGCCGTCGTGTTGCGCAAGCTGCGCCAGTTCCAGGACCTCGGCCACGTTGCGGTGCTCATCATCGGGGATTTCACGGCACGCGTCGGCGACCCGTCCGGCCGGTCGGTCACCCGACCGCCGCTCACCCCCGAGCAGGTCGACATCCACGCGACCTCCTACGTCGACCAGGTCCGCGGCATCCTTGACTTCGCCCCGGGCCGGATCGAGGTGGTCCGCAACGCCTCCTGGCTGGCCTCGATGCACATGGACGCCGTGCTCCGGCTCACCGCCCGCACCACGGTCGCCCGCATCATGGAGCGCGACGACTTCTCGACCCGCTTCGCCGAGGGCTCGCCGATCGCGCTCTCGGAGCTGTTGTACCCGCTGCTCCAGGCCACCGACTCGGTCGAGGTGCATGCGGACGTCGAGCTCGGCGGCACGGACCAGCTCTTCAACATCCTGATGGGCCGCCATCTCCAGTCCCAGGCGGGCCAGGACCCCCAGGTGGTGCTCACCACCCCGCTGCTCGAGGGGCTCGACGGGGTCCAGAAGATGTCCAAGTCCCTGGGCAACTACATCGGGATCAACGAGGCGCCGGGGGAGCAGTTCGGCAAGCTCATGAGCATCCCGGACGCCCTGATGCCGCGGTACTTCCAGCTGACCACGGGCTGGCTGCCCGAGCAGGTCGAGGCGACCGTCGAGGACCTGCGCACCGGCGCGCTCTCACCGGTCGATGCGAAGCGGCTGCTCGGACGCACCGTCGTGGACCTCTATCACGGCGAGAGTGCGGGGGAGCAGGCCGAAGCCGAGTTCAACCGCGTGTTCAAGGACCACGCGACGCCGAGCGACGTGGAGGAGCGGGAGGTCCCGGCCTCGGAGCTGCCGACGCAGTGGTTCCGGCTCCTGGCGCTCGCGGGCCTGGCCACGTCGAACAAGGATGCCCGCCGCAAGATCGAGCAGGGCGCGGTGCGACTCGACCAAGAGAAGGTGACCGACCCGGAGGCAGAGGTGTCCGCCGCCGACATCGACGGCCGGCTGATCTCGGTGGGGAAGCGCTCCTGGGCGAAGGTGGCGGTGCGGGCTAGCTGAGCACGACGGTCAGGCCGATGAAGGCCAGGATCGCGCCGACCAGCAGGATCGCGCCGACCACCCAGACCACGGTCCGGGTGCCTTTGTTCGCGTTCCCCATGCCGAAGGTGTCGAGCATGGCCTCGTGCTCTTCGTGCATGAGCCGCTGGGTGTCGGGCTTGGTGCCGGTCTTGGGCAGGTGCTGCGAGTGCTGCGGCTTCCGGGGCTTCTTGCCTCTGCTTCCCATCGCCGGGAGGCTAGTTGCTCGGGTCTCGGCTTGACGGCGCCCGTGGCAACACCTATTCTGATCAGTCCGCCCACGGGTGCCTTTCAAACGGCTTCGCGCGGCGGATTGACACGGACGCCCCCCGCTCCTCCGGACCGCCTGGCGGTCCCGTTGTGGCCACCTCGGTGGTCCTGGAGCCCGCAACCAGGGATCCACAGTAGGGGATGGGTGTCAGCTCGACTCGCCCCCGACCGCGACGGTCGGGTAGCTGCGAGCCTCGAGCAGCGGCTCCTTGAAAACGGAACAGTGATGCACAAAAGTCAGTGCGGGCATGACGCATTCGGCTCTGGTCCCTCGCGGGACTGGCGCTGACGCGGACATGTTCAAACGTCAATACCGGTAGGCACGAACCCTGTGTCTACCGAGTCAGTTGCCGGGATGGGCTCAGTTCCCGGACCGGCAGCTCTCAACACACAGATCAGAATGCCCGTCCTTCCCTTCGGGGTCGCACGGGTTGGAGATCTTGACGGAGAGTTTGATCCTGGCTCAGGACGAACGCTGGCGGCGCGCTTAACACATGCAAGTCGAACGTGAAGCCCGGGCTTGCCCGGGTGGAAAGTGGCGAACGGGTGCGTAACACGTGAGCAACCTGCCC
>JADGON010000393.1 GCA_017882945.1 Acidimicrobiia bacterium
CAAGAAGATGAACATCAAGGGCGTGTTCCAGATCTGGATGCACAACGGCGACTACCACGAGGTCCCGCTCAAGGAGTGCCACGCCTGGACCCGGGAGGGCTGCAAGGCCTGCCCCGACTTCGCGGCCGAGCACGCCGATATCTCCACCGGCGGCATCGGCAAGTTCAACGACTGGACGCTCACGATCGTCCGGACCGATCTCGGTCGCGAGATCATGAAGGGGCTCCAGGACGAGGGATGGATCGACGTGCGCCCGGGTGACGACGATCCGGACGCCATCGAGCTCATGCACAAGCTGTCGAAGCGCTCTCGCAAGCGCTGGCCCGAGTTCGCGGTCGCCGAGCCCCGGCTCATCGGCACCTGACCGGGGCCAGAGTCCGGAAAAGGGGGGTCCGCGCGCGTAACCTCGTCGCATTCCCCCGGAGTCGAACCACCTGATGACTGACGCCCGTTCTTCCCGTTCCCTTCTCCCGCGCCTCGAAGCGGCGGCCGATCGCAGCCGATCGATCACCTTCGTCACCGGCGCCACGGACAGCGCGGCCTACACCACCGAGGCCGTCGAGTGGGCCCGAGTCCACGACGACGCCCGCGCGATGGCGGCCGAGCTCCAGGCCCGAGGGGTCGAGCCCGGCCACTCGATCGGGCTGATCGGTCCCACCACGCGGGACCTGGTCACCGCGATCCAGGCCAGCTGGCTCACCGGTGCCGCGGTAGTGATGCTCCCGCTGCCGATGCGCATGGGCTCGATCGAGGAGTTCATCGAGCAGACCCGCGCGCGCATCTCGAACGCCGAGTGCCGCCTCGTGATCGCCGATGCCCAGCTCCTGGCGTTCCTCACGCCCGAGCCCGATGATCCGCCGATGGTGGCGCTCGACGAGCTCCGGGCCGCTGTCACCGTTCGCGGCTCTGACGCCTACGCGCGCCCGGCCGACGACCCCGACGCGCTGGCCATCCTGCAGTTCACGAGCGGGAGCACGGCCGAGCCGAAAGGCGTGATGCTCCCCCACCGGTGCGTCACGTCGAACATCGACGCCATCGACGCGGCGCTCGAGCTCGACTACGACCTGGACCGCGCCTCGTCGTGGCTCCCGCTGTACCACGACATGGGTCTGATCGGGATGCTCATGATCCCGATGACGACCGGCACCGATCTCGTCCTCGCGGGCCCGCAGGACTTCCTCGCCGCGCCGGCGCGGTGGGCCCAGTGGATCTCGGACTTCCACTGCTCGATCACCGCAGGGCCGAACTTCTCGTACGCGCTCTCGGCGCGCGCCATGCGCCGCGGCGGCGACCTGGACCTCAGCCAGTGGCGCGTCGCGCTGAACGGCGCCGAGCCCATCGAGCCGAGCTCGGTCGAGGACTGGCTGGCGGCCGGAGCTCGGCACGGCCTGCGGGTCGGGACCGCGTTCTGCGCCTACGGCATGGCCGAATCCACCGTCGGCATCACGTTTCCGAAGCCGGGCAAAGGGATGATCGTCGACTCGGTCGACGGGCGCGTGCTCGAGACCGACCGCTATGCCGCGGCGGTGGATCACACCGCTCCCGGTGCCCGCCGGCTGCCCTTCCTCGGGAAGGCCATCGCCGGCCTGGAGCTTCGGGTCGTGGACCCGGCCACCGGGGTCCCGCTGCGTGATCGCGAGGCGGGCGAGCTCGAGGTGCGCGGCTCGTCGGTGACCCCCGGCTACTTCCGCAACGAGCGCGCCACCGCGGACGTGTTCCACGACGAATGGCTGCGCACCGGAGACCTCGGGTACCTGGTGGACGGCGAGCTGATCATCTGCGGTCGGCTCAAGGACGTGATCATCGTCGGCGGTCGCAACGTGTTCCCCGAGGACATCGAGCGCGCGGCCGCGGCGGTCGAAGGAGTTCGTGCCGGCAACGTGATCGCGTTCGGTACGCGAGGTCGCAGGGGACGCGAGTCTGTCGTCGTCGTGGCGGAGACGCGCGCCGACGATGCCCAACCCGTACGCGACGCGGTCTCCAGCCGCGTGACCGACGCAGTCGGCGTCTCCGCCGAGGTTGTGCTCGTGCGGCCCGGCTCCCTGCCGAAGACCTCGTCGGGCAAGCTGCAGCGCTCGCTCTGCAAGACCCGGTACCTCGACGACATCCTCGAGCCCGTCGCGCAGTAGCTCCGCATGCGGATCCTGCTGGTATCCGATCTGCACTACACGTTGCCGCAGCTCGACTGGGTCACCTCCGTCGCGGCCGACTACGAGCTCGTCGTCGTGGCCGGTGACTCCCTCGACATCGCGTCGATCGTCGAGCCGGACGCGCAGATCGCGGTCGTGCTGGAGTACCTCTCGCGCATGGCGAGCAAGACGACCGTCGTCGCGTCGTCCGGTAACCACGATCTGAACGCCCGCAATGAGCAGGGCGAGCGCGTCGCTCGCTGGCTCGAGGCTGCGAGCGGCTCGGGTGTCCTCGTCGACGGCGGGCGACTCAGCACCGAGCGCGAGCTGGTGACCGTGTGCCCGTGGTGGGACGGGCCGCTGACGCGCGAGGTCGTCGACCGCCAGCTGGCCGAGGACGCGGCACTCGTCGGCGATCGGCAATGGATCTGGGTGTACCACGCACCGCCCAGCGGATCACCCACCAGCTGGACCGGGCAACGGCACTACGGCGACGACGACCTCGTGGCGTGGATCTCACAGCACTCGCCGGACATCGTCCTGACCGGCCACGTGCACCCGTCCCCGTTCATGGCCGACGGCGCCTGGGTCGACCGGGTCGGCTCGACCCTGGTGTTCAACGCCGGCCGTCAGCCCGGACCGGTGCCCACCCGCATCACGCTCGACACCGAGACGGGCATCGCGCAATGGTCGTCGTACGAAGGCGTCGACGAGCGTGCGCTCGCCGGCGTCTAGCGGAATTCGTTGGCGGCTCGCCCGGAGCCCCTGTCACAGTGCAGCGGTGCCCGAGAACACCTTCGACGAGCGGATCGCGACGAGCTACGAAGCCAAGTGGCCGGAGCTGTACGAGCCGGAGGCCATCGATCCGGTGGTCAGCTTCCTCGCCGAGCTGGCCGGAACCGGCACCGCGCTGGAGCTCGGCATCGGGACCGGCCGCATCGCGCTGCCGCTGCGGCAGCGCGGCGTTCACGTGCACGGGATCGAGCTGTCACCGGCCATGGTCGAGGAGCTGCAGACGAGGCCGGGCGCCCACGACATCGACGTGACGATCGGCGACTTCGCGACGACGAAGGTGGACGGGACGTTCAGGCTCGCCTACCTCGTCCGCAACACGATCACGAACCTGACCACGCAAGACGAACAGGTTGCGTGCTTCCGCAATGTCGCCTCACACCTTGAACCCGGAGGATGCTTCGTCATCGAGGTGTACATCCCGGAGCTCCAACGGCTTCCGCCGGGCGAGACCATCCACGCGTTCACCGTCACCCCGACGCATCTCGGGTTCGAGGAGTACGACGTCGCGACCCAGATCGCGTTCTCGCACCACTACTGGATCGTCGACGGCCGGATCGAGACCTTCTCGGCGCCGTACCGCTACGTGTGGCCGTCCGAGCTGGACCTGATGGCGCGACTCGCCGGAATGACATTGCGCGAGCGTTGGAGCGACTGGAACCGAGAGCCCTTCACAAGCGATAGCAGGCAACACGTCTCGGTGTGGGCGAAGACCGCGTAGAACGCGCACGCGACCCGGGCCGCCGACCCGCTCGGTCCGTCCGGTGGTCAGTACCGCCCGCCGTCAGTACTCAGGGTTCGGGTCGCGGTCCGATCCCAGCTCGCTGCGTGAACCGCTGCCGCGCATCAGGCTGCCGAGCACGACGTCCACCATCCCGAGCCCGCCGTCGTGATCGGCGTACTGCTGCTTGATGTCCACGAGGTAGGTCGTCATCACCTGGAGCCGCGTGGCGAGGAGCCGGGCGAGTGCGAGCGACAGCGCCGGCTCGTCCTCGAGCATGGTGTCCGCATTCTCGATGACCGCGACCACGGATGGTTCACTCGCGATCACATCGGCGGTCGCGGGCACTCCCAGCAGCAACGACATCTCACCGACGCAGGCCCCCGGCTCCGTCACCGTCGCGATCTGCACGCCCGCCTTCTCGATGCGAAGCCCGCCCTCGAGCAAGACGAACAACGCGGGAGCGGACTGACCATCGGCGAGCAGCGCCTCACCCGCGTCGACCGACCGCCGCGGGAGACCCTGCGCGAGGGTGACCAGCTCCGACACGACTGCAGTCTCGCGCGCGGCATCGGCGCGAAGCCCACCCGCCGCGCCGCCGAACCGCTAGACGAGCGGCCAGGGGACGGAGTGGTAGCCCTCGTCGGGGACGGGGAACTTGCCTCGCCGGAGCAACGAGCGGGCGCGATCGCGGACCGCTTCGACCTCCGCGGCTGCGAGCAGCTCATCGAGGCGGTGGCCGAGCGAGCCGTCGAGCTCGCCGACGATGCACTCCAGGGTCTCGAGGATGCCGTTCGGAACCGGGTCGCCCGCGAAGTCCCAGATCACCGTGCGCAGCTTGTCGGCGATATGGAACGTCAGGCCGTGGTCGATGCCCCAGACGTGCCCGTCGCTCTGTGCCTGCAGGCAGTGACCACCCTTGCGGTCCGCGTTGTTCGCGAGCACGTCGAACGCGGCGAAGCGCTTGAAGTCGTCCTGGTGGGTCTCGAGGAGCGTGAAGTAGTGGTCCTCGGGGTCGTGATCGATGAAGCGCTGCACCATGCCGATGCCGTAGGGACCGTCGCGCAGCACCGTCTCCGGGACGATCGACCACCCGAGCGCGTCGGAGAGCTCGTACGCCGCGACCTCACGGTTGCACAACGTTCCTTCGGGGAAGTCCCAGAGCGGCCGCTCACCCCGCTGGGGCTTGTAGACCGCGGGAGCCTCGATGTCGTCGAGCGTCGCGGTGACGAGGAACGTAGCGTTCGACGACCACGCCATCCGGCCGAGCAGCTCGAGCTCACCCGTGCGCAGCGCGTCGGAAGCGCGCTCGGGATCTAGTTCCACCGCGGGCAGATGTGACCAGCCGGGTCCATCGGGAAGTTGCACAGCTGGCACAACGGACGCCCCCCGGTGACGGCCTCCGCGCCACGCGCGGCCATCGCCCGCACCTGGGCCCGGGTCGCGAAGATGCGCGCGACGTAGCCCTCGTCCTCGAGGTCTTCGGCGCTGGGCGTCTCCGTCTCGTCGTCCTCGTCGTCGGTGCGCTCACGCAGCTCGAGCAGCACCAGCCGCCGGTCGGGCTCGAACCCCAGGCCGATCATGCGGGCCCGGAACAACGGCACCGCGGGCTCGGTCACCTGCGCCGCGCTCGGATGCAGTGTGGACGACTCGCCCGGCTCCTCCGGGTACTCCTCACCGATGCGATCCAGGAACGCGACGGCTTCGGCCGCGAGCAGCGCGACCTGCTCCTTCTCCACGACGACGGTCAGGCGGGCGTCGGCCTTGTCGGCCTGGATGTAGAAGACGCGCTCACCGGGTTCGCCGATCGCGCCGGCGCCGAGGGCATCCACGCGGTCGAGCTCGATGACGTTGTCCGTCATGGGGACTCCTCCGCCGTGCTCGTTCCGCTGGCGACCGGCTCCTCCGGCTTGGGCACGAGCTCCTCGAGGCTTCCGGTGTCGTTGCACTTGACGAGCGCGGCACCGAACTGCCCGAGCTCGAACACCGTGACCGACGCGGGCGACACGATGACCCGCTGGAACAGGTCGAGGTGCACACCACTGAAGTGTGCGATCGCGGCCTTGATCGGATCCGCGTGCGAGACGACGACGACGAGCTCACCCGGGTGGTTCGCGATCACCTGCTCGAGCGCGCTGACCATGCGGCCCTGCATCTCGGCGATGGACTCGCCACCGGGAAAGCGCGCCCGTGACGGAACGACCTGCACCGTCTTCCAGAGGTCGGTCTTCGCCAGGTCGGCGATCTTCCCGCCCGTCCACTCGCCGTAGTCGGCTTCGATCACGCCGGGAAGCGGGAGCACGTCGAGCTGGTGATGCGCGGCGATGTGCCGCGCCGTCTGCGTGGTCCGCTCGATCGGGCTCGCGTACACCGCGCGCACCGGCAGCACCGCGAGTCGCACCCCCACGTTCTCGGCCTGCTCGATGCCCTTCTCCGACAGGTCGATGCCCGGCGTACGGCCCGAGAGCAACGGGCCCGTCTGCGCGGTCACCGCGTGGCGTACGAGCACCAGCGTCGTGGAGGGAGGAGCTTTCGGTTGATCGCCGTTGGTTGTCGCCGGCGGCGCGGAATCGGTCACGACATCGATGGTACCGGGGTCGCACTCCGACGCGACCAGCGAGCCGAGGTCCCGAGCAACCGGTTCGACACATCGTGCCGATAGATTGCGCGGGTGACCGACAGACCGATAGGGATCCACCGCGGTGGTCCGCCGGAGACCGTCCTGCCTGAGCCTCCGGCCGAGGTGACCGCCGCACTCGCGACTGCGCTCGCCGAGACCGACGCGGACGCCCGGCGCACCGCGGTCCGGGCCGTCGTCGCGCGGTCTCCGCAGCTCCTCGACGGGTGGGCCCGCCTGGGCGAGATCGCCACCGATCCCGTCGACGCGTACGCGTGCTTCCGGGTCGGGTACCACCGGGGCCTGGACCAGCTGCGCCAAGCGGGCTGGCGGGGCAGTGGCTACGTCCGGTGGGAGCACGAGACCAACCGGGGATTCCTGCGGGCGCTGAACGGCCTGCGCCGGACCGCCGGCGTGATCGGCGAGTCTGACGAAGAGGCCCGCTGCGCCGAGTTCCTCTACCAGCTCGATCCGGCCGGACCCTGGCAGGACGAGGGCTAATCTCGCGGCCACTCAACGTCGAGGGGTCTGCATGAAGCGCGCGCTCATCACCGGCATCACGGGTCAGGACGGCAGGTACCTCAACCAGCTCCTGGCGGAGCAGGGCTACCAGGTCTTCGGGCTGATCCGGGGCCAGGCGAACCCGAAGTCCCAGCTGGTCCTCGACGAGAACCCGGGCGTCGAGCTGGTCGACGGCGACCTCCGTGACCTGTCCTCGCTCATCGCGGTGATGGAGCAGGTCCAGCCGGACGAGGTCTACAACCTGGGCGCGATGTCGTTCGTCCAGCTCTCGTTCAAACAGGCCGAGCTCACCGCGGAGATCACCGGCCTCGGGGTGCTGCGCATGCTCGAGGCAGTGCGCATCGTTGGCGGCGTGGAGCACAACCCGATCCGCTTCTACCAGGCGTCGAGCTCCGAGATGTTCGGCAAGGTGCGCGAGACCCCGCAGACCGAGCGGACACCTTTCCACCCGCGCTCGCCCTACGGAGTGGCCAAGGTCTTCGGCCACGACATGACCGTGAACTACCGCGAGGCGTACGACCTCCACGCGAGCTCGGGGATCTTGTTCAACCACGAGTCCGAGCGTCGGG